>JAXHUC010000199.1:0-8151 GCA_034189805.1 Cyanobacteriota bacterium | reverse complement strand
CAAAGATATCTAGACCCGCTAGCGCATTTACTTCCTCTGCTGAGTCAACCAAAATATTGCTAATTTTGATGGCATCTAAATCAAATCCACTAAATATACCTCCACTTCCTCCAATTCCACTTCCACTATCACCTACTGAAATTGAATTCAGATCGAAGCCAAGAGTTGAAAGATCGGAGCGAAAGACTGCCGTATTCATAGATGATGGATTACCCGTTAAACCATTCAATCGAGTAAAATCTAGAGGCGTACTCGAACCTGGGGAAAATCCACCATCGGAAATATTCGGTTGAGACAAATTCTCCACACTTCCAGTACTCAAAACCAGTCCAGACCCCAGGCTAAACGGATCGTCCTCGAAGGTTCCAAAGGCACGAGCATCTCCAACTAAGTTAACGCTGAAGTTACTCAGTCCAGTGGTATCGCCGAGTAATTGCTGTAAGAGTTGAGAACTATTATTATTTTGAGTCAGAGTAAATGCAAGGGTGGGAGCATTCGGTAGACTCAAAGTAACCGTTGTTGCTAGAGTCAAAATAGTAATAGCTCGATATCGATTTTTCATCATATTTTCATCCGAAAATGATTGAGAAAGTAAGTCAAAGTAAAATGTCGCAAGGTCTGCGAGAGAAACTGAAGTAAGTTTCATCCAAACTCAAGTCTGTTACACCTTCAACAATTCCAATGAGTTCGTCTTCTCGATAGATTGCCGTACCTGTTGGCAATCCAATTGGGGAATCTGCAAGAGTATAGCCATTATTGGGACTTTCAGAGTTTACAATAGCCAGATGAATTACATCACCTTCAGCCGGATTAAAGTCTGTAATTCGCCCGTAATCCCAACTGCCTGGAGTGGTGATGTTTGAGTCATCGTAAGAGCAGTTTGTCGTTCCCAGCCAGAATCGATCGCCTCCCGCACCACCAGTTAGAGTATCGATTTCAAAAGAGGGCGATCGTCTCAACGAACTAACAAGAATGTCATCTCCATCTCCGCCATCCAAAACATCACTTCCATAACGCCCAATGAGTACGTCATTTCCTGCACCCGTCACGAGGATATCGTGACTATCTCCACCAACTAAACCGTCATCTTGACTCGTTCCAGTAATGTTAAAGCGCTCGAAATTACTGAATTCGGTTCGATCGAGAATGCTCGTTTCGTCTGCTGTCGATCGGGCATAAACTCCACCATTGGCGGCATTTTCATTAACTAAATATGGGAGACTATTGAAGTCTAGCTCGGTGTTATCGAATATTTGCGGCACGTCTTCTTGGGAATAGAAAACCCCCGTTCCCGTATCTTCGATCGAGAAATCTAAGACTAATAAGTCTTCGTGAGCTGCTAGCGGGATAATACTAGTGCTAGAAACTGTAATTTGCCCGCCTGGTATCTGTTCGTTATTGCCCGCTTCTCCGATATAAAGGTATAGCGGTTTGTCGGTAGTGGAAACCGTATTGGTGAGATTAAATCCAATTTGTCCCTCATCCCCTAAGCTGGCAAATCCATCGGGATTATCAATATTTGCAGTTGCATCGAACGACCCTAACGTGGCAACGGAATTATCGATCGCCCCATCGATCGTGCCAAAAAGATCGGGTGCGATATCCGGCTGACCGGGTTCGCTGGGAAAACGCTGACTTCCTGGGGTTAGGAACGTTCCCGACGGACTGAAATTGAAAACATCCAGACCGGGTATCGTGTCAATATCTTCCGCTTCAGTAATGAGAGTATTGCTAATTTTAATACTGTCAAAATCGAAGCCGCTAAATGGTCCGGTTGCGCCACCAGATACCGTGCCATCATCGGCGATCGAAATCGAATTCAAATCGAAACCGATGTCGGACAAATCCGCACGATAGACCGCTGTTAATGGATTATCTGGATTGCCAGCAACACCCTCTAGCTTCGTAAATTCGAGAGTCGCTCCCAAACCTAAAGAGCTATCGAATGTCAGAGGTAATGTTAGAGGTTCGGAAAGCAATAGCAGTGGTGCGGAACCACCATCGACGACATCAAATCCCAACCCCGGATTGACAATATCCGCTCCCATTCCCGTGCTGAACCGATTGTCAACTCGACCCAGTTGAGTCAGCCTGTCGCGACCGCTACCGGTTTCGATCTCTTCAAACACCTCAAAATTGGTAATTGATGCCGTACCATCAGCGATCGAAAAGAATTGGTTGGAATTTTCTTGAAACGGATTCGTACTCTCGAGGAAAATATTGCCCTGCTTGCCAGAAAGGTCGATCGAAAGCGTGTCGATACCGCGACCGCCATCGAGATAAGTTAAACTATCGTCCGGCGTTCCTGCGAAATTGCGGTTGATATCGTTGAGATCGACGACAATATCATTTCCATCATCTGCACGGATCGTATTACTGCCGCGACCGCCGTAAATCGTATCATCTCCAGCTCCGGGTAACAGAATGTCGTTACCCGGTCCCCCATAAATTTCATCGTTTTGAATCGTACCGATGAGCTGGAGATGCTCGATATTGGAGAAGTCAACGGCATCTAAAATACTGCTGTCATCGCTGGTATTGCGAGCGAGGAATCCAGAATCGAACGAGCCGGAGTCAAAACCGCCGATGATTCCCGTACCGATGTCTCGCTGAGAATAATCGATCCGCAAGCGATCGCTCCCGCCGAGTCCGTTAACAACATCCGTCCCATTGGCCAGTCCGGGGTCGATTTCATTGCTGCCATCGTCCCCAACCAATACGTCTGCGAAGTCGGAACCGAGCAAATTCTCGACGGTCGATATCTCGCCAATTTTCTCAAAGATATCCCCCTGTGCGTGACCGCCAATACCAAGATTGGCCGCGAGACTGACTGTAACGGCCTCTGGCGATTCGCTGTAGTCGCTCCAGTCTAAACTGCCGCCACCGTCGAGGAAATCCGCACCCGCACCGCCAACGAGGGTGTCGTTTGCTTCATCTGCGCGCAGGGTATCGTTATTATCTAAACCGACGAGAATGTTTCGTCCGGCATCGCCTTCTAAAACGTCGTTGTGGCTCGACCCTTCGAGATTTTCAAAAGAGCTAAACTCGGTTTCTTCGACCGTTGATGGTATTTCCTCCGGGTTTTCCGATCGAATCAACTGCTTGGCACGTAACAATTTATCTCCGTCAGCATCTCCACCAGAACCGTTACCGGTTTTGAGACTCACGTTCACGCCTTCAGGAGATTGGTTGTAAGAAACCCAGTCTTTACCAGGAGAATCATTGCGATAACCCCCTCCATCTAACGTGTCTGCTCCGGCTCCACCGCTAAGCCAGTCGTCTCCCACGCCACCTTCAAGGGTATCCGATCCAGCTTCACCTCGAAGGGTATCATCTCCGCGAGAACCATTCAGGTGATTCTTTTTCTGGTTCCCCGTAATGCGATCGCCGTAGCGGGTTCCTAAAATATGTTCGATGGAAATTAATCGATCGCCTTCTGCTTCTCCCTGAAATGCGATTTCTCGGGTCAGATCGACAATGACCGGAGCGGGTGAGGCGATGTAGCTGGTTCCGTCACCTTCATTTTCATCACCTCCATCAAGAATATCCGCGCCAATTCCTCCAATAATAAAGTCGTCTCCATCTCCCCCGAAAATTCGATCGTCGCCTTCTAATCCATCAATGATATTATTATCTTCGTCAGCAACGATCGAATCGTTATGATTTGAACCGTCAATCTGTTCGATATCGATGAGTACGTCGTTGTCACCTTCTCCATCGAAAACAAATTGTTCGACCAAGTTAATGTTAACGGCACTGCTCGACTCGACATAGCTAATAGCATCATTTCCATCACCACCATTAAGCGTATCTTGTCCTTTTCCTCCTTGTAGAAAGTCGTCGCCATTATTGCCAAAGAGGCTATCGTTTCCTTCACCGCCAAAGAGCGCATCGCCAAAATCAGCGTTGCCGCCATCGAGGGTGTCATTTCCTTTACCGCCAAATAACTCGTCATCGCCATTTCCACCTTTGAGTGAGGCAGACGATCGCACATTTTCATTAAGTTCGATGCGATCGTTTCCATTTTTTCCATCCCCAACAATGATGTCAAAGTCGGAATAAGATGCCGCATCCTTATAGGAGAGTAACTCTTTTTGCGATCGATTATCTTCGATGACTTCCTCAACGGTATAAGCGGTAACATCGACAGTTTCCACTTCTGCCTCGCCACTGATGTTCGTGATTTCGATCGCATCGTTATCGTCACTGGTTTCGAGTATGAGTTGATTTTCCCGTACTACCGCTTGACCCTGGTCTTCACCCGATCCCTCAGAACAACCCGCG
Organism: Cyanobacteriota bacterium; assembly: GCA_034189805.1. Taxonomy (GTDB): domain Bacteria; phylum Cyanobacteriota; class Cyanobacteriia; order Cyanobacteriales; family Geitlerinemataceae; genus Zarconia. The sequence continues at coordinate 3,867 of JAXHUC010000199.1, read as the reverse complement.
CGGAAGTCGGCTAATGTTTGGCGAACGATTTCAATTCGCTTGCTGAAGCTAAAAGGTCCAAAGCCAATTCTGAGTTTTGCGCCGAGTGTTGCATCAAAAGAACCTTCTAACTCAAAAAGGCAACCCGGATTCTCAAAATCTTCAATCCTCGTTCTTTCCTCTGCTAAATCCACATAAATATTCGAGCTAACGCCAGCATCTACACTGGCTCGAATCACTCCAAGTTCAATGCCAACATCCGCAACAATTCCCGCACCGATGCCGAATATAAAAGATTCATCATCGTCTAGCGGCGGTGGTGGATTGGGTTCATCGGGTGCAGTAACGTAGAACCCTTTAGCAATAAGATCGGGATTGCTAAATTCATTGTCTCGGAACTGTTGTAAACCGTAAATATCGTATCCAAAGCCGATACTCGCAGCCGCACCTGCTTGACCAATGATGACTGCTGATAGAGGACCAAAAATGGGAATAGGTGGTGACTCATACTCAAACCCCAAACCGAGAGTCGGTAAGTTAAAACGAAATAGATCGATTTCTGCATCTGAGGAATCACCGAGTAACAGTGCGGGAATGACCTTTTCTGGCTCGGTTAGGATTGGAAATTCTAGGCTCGGAGTCCCTTCGATAACGTCAATGAAATCATTTTGAGCTTGATTGGAGGTATCGTTGGCTTTGAGGGGAGCGATCGCAGAATTTTGTCGGAGAGATTTTGTAATTGGATTAGAACCACTAATTAGGAAGTCACCAAAATCAACGATCGCATTCTCTCCATCCACTGGAATTGAATTGATAACTTCAATAATTTCATTAATATCAGAAATTATATCGAGAAATTTCTGTGTTTCCTCGTTAACAAATCCAAAAGTTTCTGCAGCGTCTATTAACCTTGCATTTAAAACGGGTATTTCATCATTCAAAATACCCAAGACTTTATTGAGTGGAAATATATCTGTTATTTTTTGAGCTGTTTCTAAGATTGGTTGGGCAAAACTACCGATAAAACTACCCAAATCAAGCTGAACGTTATTAAACGCAATATTAGGTTCGCTCGAATCCCCATTGGCAAAAGCCCAAGCCACATTGAAGTCGGTTTCAAGAGAAGGAAACTTGACCGAATCGGCAAAGCTCGTCCGAAAGTTGAGGTTAATCTGGGTGTCTCCCGTCAGAGAGGAATCGATTAGGTTGCTGACCTCGATGTTGGTAAGTTCTTCGAGGGTTACTCGATCGTCTGCGTCGTCTCCATCGGCATCCTGAATATCCACCGCAAACGTGCTGCTAAATTGCGTGGGTGCAATACCATCGCCATCGGCATCTTCTCCATCGTTATCGGGATTATCGTCAGCATCTTCGTCGCTCACTTCCACTTGGAGAAATCCCAGACTTCCCGTTGCTTCTAAATCGGGGGTCGAAACCTTGAGGTCGAGGGTAATTTCGTTCTCTCGTTCGGCATCAAAGTAAAATTCAAAAGGAGCGATCGGGTCGATTGGCGGGTCGATTGGCGGCTCGGTTGGTGGGTCGATTACCTCCTCAGTTCCTCGAACGCCAAACCGAACATCAAACTCAAAGCCTAATTTTGCCTGTGCTTCGCCTTCAATACCAAGGCTGAGTCCTGGCAAACCTAAGTTCGCACCCAGAGGAACGTTTACCCCCGTATCGGGTTGAGTCCCCAGTTTGAAGTTGAATTGAAGATTGTCGGCAGTATCCTCAACCTCCAAGTCATCGATGGTAATGTTGCCATCGTTATTCAAATCCCGCAGCCAGTCGAGACCGTCAGAACCGAGAGCTTCATATAGTGCCTCGCGAATCTTATCGGGAGAGTCTTCAACCCCATCTAACGCGCTATCGATCTTCTCTTTGGCATCGGTCAAGAAGTCGATCGCCGGGTCGGTGGCATCTTTTAATCGATCGCCAACAAGGGGTAGATTCTCGGCAAAAACCACCTCATCAATGGCAGTATCGAGTTTGCCGAGGAGTTCGTCGAGTCCCGCTCTGACTTGAGCGAGTCTACTCCCGACAAAAGTATCGTCTGGAGTATCGTCGGGTGGGTCAGTTGGAGTCTCGACACCATCTAACGGGGAAGGTACAATATCCTCTTCCAGGTCAGCTGGGGTTACAGGATTTCCTGTTTCATCGATCGGCTCTGAGCGATCGTTCGATAATAAAGTTTCCATATCTAGTTTCTATGTCTAAAAGCAACTCGAGTTTCGTTACGCGGGTTCAATATCGTTAAACCCAACAGATTTCGTTGGCATTTGAATGACCATTGAATGCTGGGATTCGACACTGTGGTTTTAAATAGGTGTTGCGAAATCGGACTGATTCAGTAATGGAGGAATGGGAGGAAGAGGACGCGGGGACGGGGGGACGCGGTGACGCGGGGAGGGAGACAAGGGAGACAAGGGAGACAAGGGGGATGAGACGTGGAGTATCGATCGAAGGAAGCAGTCGAACCTGTCAGCAATGGGGACGATCGCATTCGGGTTGAATTGGCTAAACGATTGTAGAGACTGGCTTTGGGTGGCGATCGAGTTGACTTTATCTGTTTTCGAGATTTGCAGGAAAAATAACAGATCGACCGTAGGGGTCAACGGCCGTTGACCCCTACCATATCTATTGACCGATTATCGAGTGAGGGATTTTATTAAATTTCAAAAGCCCTGACCGTATTTTTGGGGAGGCGGGAAATTTGAGGCGATCGAATTTGAGTAATTCTACTTAACTTTTCGATCGAAACGAGCTAAATCTTGATTTTGGCACTATACTGTGTCGCAAATCATCTTATAAGCATTCAGCAATTAGCTTCTAAATATTAAATAAAGATGAATTCTGAGTTTGGGTCAAAGAACTGGGATTGACGACTGAATGCTCGTATCATCTTGACGGGAAAGCACAAATCTATCAATTTATCAATTGTTTATTTCGAGATATTACTTTTCCTGAATTAATACGATCGATATTGAATTTAGATATTTGTCCGATCCGTTCGGGGCAGCAACGCATCATTTCGATCTCCTGACAAAACATTGCAATTTATACTGGATTCGTCTCTGAAATGGGATTGCTATAACTGCGTTAGCTGGTGCGATCGGCTTATAAAAAGTTGATGCAGCTCGAGGATATCGAGATATTAGAACGACGATAAAAATCACGATCGAAGATTTATTTTTCCTTTGCAGAAAATAAAATATCTTTTATGTCAAAAAAGCTCCTCAATATTTATTATGTCGGTCAGAAATAGGTCGATCTATTCTTTTAGGCTTTAGCTTTTTTTGTTCGAGGCATTTTACAGTAGGAGAGAAAATAGGATGCAGATACCGAAATTATGTTCTGGAATTATCTTTACGGGTTTGGTGTTGGGTTGGTCGAGTTTGGTGCGATCGCAACCGATTCTTCCGGCTAACGATGGCACGGGAACGGTAGTCACACCCGATGGAGATCGATTTGAGATTCACGGCGGACAACTTTCTGGCGATGGGGCAAATTTATTCCATTCGTTTGAAGAATTTGGGTTGAATGAAGGGGAAGTTGCTAATTTTCTTGCCAATCCCAATCTGGAAAATATTTTAGGTCGCGTCGTGGGGGGAAATCCATCGTTAATTGATGGGTTGTTGCAAGTTTCGGGAGGGAATCCCAATTTATTTTTAATTAACCCAGCGGGTCTGGTTTTTGGAGAAAATGCCAGCTTGAACGTTCCTGCCGATTTTACGGCAACGACGGCGACGGGAGTTGGATTTGATGGTGGAGGTTGGTTGGATGTTTTTGGCGGCAATAATTGGGCGGATTTAGTGGGAAATCCCAATGCCTTCGATTTTGCGAGTTTGCAGCCGGGAAGTCTTGTGAATGCGGGGAATTTAGCGGTATTGC
>JAXHUC010000198.1:0-8286 GCA_034189805.1 Cyanobacteriota bacterium | reverse complement strand
AGACAACACCGCCCGATTGTGGGACTTGCAGGGAAACCAACTGAAGACCTTCGAGCATCAGGATCGGGTCAACAGCGCCCAATTCAGCTCCGATGGCAACCGCATCCTCACCACCTCTGGAAGGACAGTTAAATTGTGGCGAGTGGAAACCCTAGAGGAAATGCTGGTGCGAGGTTGTGCGTGGCTGGAAGACTACCTGCAAACCAATCCCAACGCCACCGAAGACGATCGCGCCATGTGCGTAGAGATCCGCAACTCCCAGAAATCCGGACTGACGCGGTGACGCGGTGAGGACAAATAGAAATGTGTCAGTCAAAGATGAAAAAACACTTCGATCTAAAATCCCTCAATCCATCGGGGTTGCAGCAAGTATTTCTCCAGAGAGAAAAATCTAAAAATACTCATCAATTCTGCATTGCGCGGTAACAATCGCTATAAAATGAGCCTGAGCGCTGTCGCCAACTTTATCGACATCTCGCTCCCCCAGCCCCCGAAGCCAAACCCGTCGATGAGCCGAGCCTCAATTCGCCCCGCCCTCGTGACCCGCGTCCTTCCCGATTCGATCGCCGCTGAAATTGGCTTTGAACCGGGCGATCGAATCGTATCCATCAACGAAACCCCACCGCGCGATTTAATCGACTATCAGTTCCTCTGCGCCGACGAAATTCTCTTACTCGAAGTCCTCGATGCCCACGGCAAAACCCACGAAGTCGAAATCGAAAAAGACTACGACGAAGATTTGGGATTGGAGTTCGACAGCGCCTTATTCGACGGCTTGATGCAGTGCAACAATCGCTGCCCCTTTTGCTTCATCGACCAAAAACCGCCGGGAATGCGGGATACCCTGTACCTCAAAGACGACGACTACCGCCTCAGTTTCCTCTACGGGTCCTACCTCACCCTCACCAACATCACCCAGCCGGAGTGGAACCGGATCGAGCAAATGCGCCTGTCTCCCCTCTACGTCTCCGTTCACGCCACGGAACCCGACGTGCGATCGCGCCTGCTCAAAAATGCCCGCGCCGGACGCATCCTCGACCAGTTGCGCTGGTTCCAGGAGAGGCGACTGCAAATTCACGCCCAGGTAGTGGTCTGTCCGGGGATTAACGACGGCGAACATCTCGATCGCACTTTACTCGATTTAGCCCAATTCGGTGGTGGCGAGATTCCGGCCGTGGCTTCCGTCGCCGTGGTTCCCGTCGGACTGACCCAGTTTCGTCCCCCTGAAGACGAACTCGTCCCCGTCACCCCCGAATCCGCCCGAGACACGATCGCCCGAGTGCAACGGCTGCAAACACAATTTCGCGATCGCCTCGGTTCCACCTTTGCATGGCTGGCCGACGAATGGTTCCTCATCGGCAGTTGCCCGCTACCCCCAGCTACCGACTACGGCGACTACCCGCAAATCGACAACGGCGTGGGTTCCATTCGCCAATTTATCGAACAATTTTCAGCCGCAGCCGATCGCCTGTTACCCACCCAAATTTCGCCCCCGCGCCGCCTAATTTGGGTGGTAGGAAATGCCGTGAAAATGGCGTTTCAACCCATTCTGGCGCGTTTGAACGAAGTTTCCGGTCTGACAGTGGAAATGGTCGCCCTCCACAGCGATTTTTGGGGACAAACCATCAGCGTCACCGGAGTCCTCACCGGAATCGACCTGTTGCACGGCTTGCAGGGCAAAGATTTAGGCGATGGCGTGTTACTGCCGACGGTGATGCTCAAACACGGGGAAATGCGCTTTCTCGACGACGTGACCGTAGACGACCTTGCCGATAAGTTGCAAATCCCCATCTTTCCCGTCGCCGGAACGGAAGAGTTGATTCTCGGTTGCACGAAGAAGTTATGAGGGAAGACGCGGGGACGCGGAGAGGGAGAGAAACGGGGGAAATGGGGGAAATGGGGGAAACGGAAGGATGGGGAGATGGGGAGAAAAGGCAATATTAGAAATTTTTGTCCCGGTCTCTCTCTCCCGAAGCCCCCGAAGCCTCCCCAGCTCCCGAAGCCCCCGAAGCTTCCCCAACTTCCCCAGCCTCCCCTTGGCTTCGATCGCCAAAATATGGTACATATAAGTTCTAAAAATATGTGCATATTTTGGATGTCGAGGAGGCATACGGTGAAACAGCATCTGTTAGGACTCGGTGGGATCTGTGCGAGTGCCGCGATCGCCCTAGTCGCGATGGAGCCAGTACTCGCTCAGGCTCAAGTCACCGGAGTAAGCGTAACCCCGACGAATTCGGGGATGACGTTGATTCTGGAGACCGAAAGCGGCGATCGTCCCCAAATATTCGTCGTCGAACAAGAGAACGAACTGGTGGCCGACTTAATCGATACTCGCCTGCGCCTGGCAGAAGAAGGGGGCTTCCGGCAAGATAACCCCAGTCCTGGCATCGCTTCAGTCGTGGTCATGCCTCTCGACTCCAACAGTACCCGCATCGTCGTCACCGGACAAACTGGCGCGCCCAGCGGAGAAGTCCTCCAGCAAGATCCCAGAGGCATCGTCTTCAACTACCAAGCGCCTCCAGGGAACTATGCCGCACCGCCGCCACCCGCCCCTACGCCGCTAACCCCCTCACCCGTCGCTCAAACTCCAGCAGATCGGCCTCCCCAAGCCCAAGTTCCCCAGCGCCCGAATCCCGACGTTTTAGTTCCCAACCCCAACATCATCATTGAGGGAACGCCGACCGCCGCACCGATTAATCCCGTCCCCCCGATGCAGTCTAACTCTACTCCGCCGCCCGTTGGACCTCTGGCCATCTCCACGATCGATCCCTCGGCCTCGGTCATTGACATGGGAACGGCCGAACGAGTGCCGCGCTTGGTCTTGAAAGACGCGCCCGTGGAAGATGTGTTAGCGCTGCTCGCGCGGGCCGCCGGACTCAACCTCGCCTTTTTTGAAGCCGGCGGTGGGGGAGAGGGGGAAGAAGCCCTCCTCCCGCTCACCATCTCTTTGGATGTGGAAAACGAATCGGTACAGGACGTATTTAACAACGTTTTGCGGCTGACAGGTTTGGAAGCAAATAAAGAAGGCACGACGATCGTCGTCGGTCGCGACCTGCCCGATGCCGCGCGCAACGTAGTCAGCCGCACCCTGCGCCTCAACCAAGTTCCCCTGCTGGTGGCGCGAGACTTCTTAGTATCTCAAGGGGCAGAAACCGTTGAGGTGCAAACGCGAACCCAAATTCAGTCTCAATCCCTGGGTCCGAATACCGATCCGATCGTCTCTCAGACGACCCAAACTCAGGTGGAATTGCTCGCAATTGATACCACCGAAGAACCCTATGAAGGATTCGCGCCGCTGCCGTTGCGAGGCTTGCTCTTCTCCGTTGCCACTCGGGGTACGGGGGAAATAGAAGTGGGGAACGAACTGACCCTAGTGGGCGACCCGCGCCAAGTTGAAGTCGCCACGGCCCTTCTGACTCAGCTCGAAACCCGTCGCCCACAAGTGGCCGTGAACGTGAAAATCGTAGACGTGAACTTGCTCAACGATAATACGTTCAACAGCAGCTTCTCCTTTGGCATCGGCGATACCTTCGTCAGCGTCGATGGCGGGAATGCCGTGGTCAACTTTGGTGGCACCAACCCACCAAACGCAGCGACGACGCGAACGAGTTTGTTCGACGGTCGCCCGGTGATTCAAAATCCGTTTTCGGGCAACGATCCGTTTTTAGATGTGACGGGTATCAATCTGTCGCCAGGGACGACGTTTATCGATCCCGATGGCAACATTACTCGCATTGATGGTGGGACGGTATTTCCCTCGGGTACATCTCCGGTTAGCGAAGACCCCTTTGATGCGGGAGTCAGTGGTGTAACCTTGCCGACCAACGATATTATTACCCAAGAACGCAACGATGACGGTACGATTACGACAACGGTCACTGAGGGTACTCCCGGAGCACTCGAGTTTTCTTTGCCCTCTTTGTTCGAGTTTCCCACCCGCTTCCTGTCCACGTTGCAAGCTCAAGTGGTGAGTGGGAATGCCAAAATTTTGACCGACCCCACGTTGGTGATCCAAGAAGGACAAAGGGCAAATGTCAATCTGACCCAACAAGTGGTACAGCGAATCAACGTCGAATTTATCGATACCGATGCCGGGACTCGAGAATCTCGAGAAGTCGAATTTGCCGATGTGGGATTGCAACTTGCCGTCAGCGTGCAGCGAATTGACGATAACGGCTTCGTGACCGTGGATGTCGAACCGACGGTTTCTTCTCCCGTACAGACTGTAGACTTGGGAGACGACACCGGAGAAGTCACCCTCGTGCAAAGTCGTTCGGTCGATTCGGGGTCAATTCGGATGCGGGACGGTCAAACGCTGATTCTCTCGGGAATTATTCAAGATAGCGATCGCACCACCGTCTCCAAAGTTCCGATTCTCGGCGATATCCCCTTAATCGGCGCGCTCTTCCGCAATACCAGCCGGGAGAATACCCGCAGCGAGGTGATCGTGCTGCTCACGCCCAATATCATCCGCGATACGGAATTCTCGACCTTCGGTTACGGCTACACGCCGGGACCGGAAATCCAGGAAGTTCTCCAGCGCAACGGTCAAAACTACCTCAGTCCCACCGCACCGAGGTAAGTTTTTACATCGCTCGAGCGTCGATTTACCTTCTTAGAACATAGCAATGCGAGTATCTGGCTCGCATTGCTATTTCGAGTAAGCTAGTGTGTATTAAAAATCGATCGCTTCAAACAGAGGTTCCCATGTCTGTTACCCAACCCCGTTTCGAGAATGCAGACCGCCCTCCTTCTCCGAGAGAAACTCTGCCGACGATGTACGATCTCAAGAGCGAAGACCCGGAGGAACCCGGTTTGCCCGATGAATTCCACAACCTGCAACCGGAACTTCTAAGTCGGACATTTCGTTACGATCGATATTCTCCCCAAGAAACCTTTATCGGCACGGATTTGAATCTCTACTACGATGTTCGCCATTGGGGGTGGTACAAGCGCCCGGATTGGTTCGTCGTCCTCGGGGTTCCCCGGTTGTATGAAGAACGAGATCTGCGTAACAGCTACGTCACCTGGCAAGAAGGAGTCAATCCCTTTGTTATCGTCGAACTGCTGTCTCCTGGGACGGCAAGTGAGGATTTGGGAGAAAGAGAAGAGGTGGAGAGACGCGGGGATGGAGACAACGGCAACGGACAGCCTGAGAATGAAGAGATGGCGATCGCGCGATCGCCATCTTCACCCCCGAGAAAATGGGAGGTGTACGAGCGCATCTTGCGAGTCCCCTACTATATCGTCTTCAGTCGCTACGACGATCGCATCCGGTTCTTTCAACTAGTTGGAGGACGATACCAAGAGCAACCCGTGGCATCAGAACTTCCTTTGGTGTGGATTGAGGAACTCGAGGTTGGATTGGGACTGTGGGATGGTGAGTACGATGGGATTTCTCGTCAGTGGCTGCGCTGGTGCGATCGCGATGGGAACTGGATACCCACAGATACGGAAATCGAGCGACAGCAGAAAGAAGAAGCACTCGATCGCGCCACCCAAGCCGAATTCCAGAAAGAAGAAGCACTCGATCGCGCCACCCAAGCTGAATCCCAGAAAGAAGAAGCACTCGATCGCGTGGCTCTAAATCTTTTAGAATCGGGGATGGATGTCGATCGGGTCGCGCAGTTGAGCGGACTGGACGTGGAACGAGTGCGGCAACTGAATCGGGAAAAATAGCCCGAGAGACTAGGGCAACCTAGGGCAACCGAAGCAGAGTCCGCGTGAGTTCTGGGGATTTCTTCTCACCGGTCTGGGATAAAGACCCCAACTCGATCGACTCCAAGCATTACCCAAAGTATTGCAGAAGAGCCAGGTTTGAGTACACTTATGTCTGGAGCGTTTCGATCGAGACATCATTTTTGCAGTATGTTTCTTATCGAACTCTACCTCGAACTCTACTTGGAGACTGCCTCAGATGACCGATCCCACCCCATCCGTTCGCCGCTCTCGGATTAGCGTTTCCTCGGATAATCCCAACGATCCGGCTTTTGTCGTGCAACCCGGTACGGGATTGGATGGCGTAGTGGCTTATGGCAGAGGTGGTAGCTTGGAGTGTACGGGGGCGCTTTTAAGTTCCGGTCGCCACATCCTCACATCCGCTCAGTGCTTTAATATTGCCGAGGGTATCCCGAATCCCAACCCCAATCCGGGGGAGTATACGGTATTCTTCGATTTGCCCGAAGGCCGAGTCCCGGTCGCTGCATCCGAGATTTTCATCCATCCCGACTGGACGGCAGATCCGAGCTTCAACAACGATATCGCGATTATCGAACTCGCCCAAACCGCTCCCGAAACAGCCGATCGCTACTCGTTGTACCTTGGAGGAGATGAAGTCGGGCAAGTTATCGAACGAGTGGGTTATGGTACTGGCGGTACGGGCAACGTTGGGGAAATTCCCGGTTCGGGTAACCTCAAACGCCGAGGATTTAACCGCTACGAATCCTCGATCGATATTTTCAACCAAACGCGCAGTTTTAATGCCACCCCCGGAACCCAACTCGTTTACGATTTCGATAATGGTTTGCGTCAAAACGATGCGTTCGGGCGAGATTTGAACATTGTCAATTTAGGCGAACCCCTAGAAGCCGCTGCCACCGGAGGGAGTTCTGGGAGTCCGTCTTTGATTGACGGTCAAATTGCCGGATTGACATCTTATGGATTTACGCCTGTTGTTTTCGGCACGGATTTTACGAACGAAGGAACCATTCTCAATCCGAGGCTCGATTCGAGCTTTGGCGAGTTTTTCGTCGATACTCGAGTTGGTGTCTACCAAGGGTTTATCAACGAAACGATCGCCGAGTCCAATCGCGGAGACGATCGCATTCTCGGTACTAACCAAGACGATACCCTGGGGGGAAATCAGGGGAACGATGAAATTGACGGACGCGGCGGCAACGACGGACTGTTCGGCGGTCGGGACAACGACACCCTGCGAGGAGATGATGGGGACGATACGTTAGGGGGCGGTGGCGGCAACGATCTGCTTTTCGGGGGAAACGGAAACGACGAATTATTTGGAAATGACGATAACGACACCCTACAAGGGGAAAACGGAGACGATCTGATTCTCGGCGATCTCGGTGCGGACTTGATTTTAGGCGGTGGCGGCAACGATCGACTGTTCGGTGGCGTAGATAATGACACGATTAATGATGGGGATGGCAACGACACCGTAGCCGGGGGTCAAGGCAGCGACGTACTCACCGGAGGGATTGGCAACGACAGCATTACGGGCGGACTCGATGACGATGTGATTTCTGGGGATGAGGGGGATGACTTCGTTTCTGGCGAGTCGGGTAACGACAACGTAAACGGAGGAGGCGGGAACGATCTCTTGTTTGGCGGTGATGGAAACGATACGATGACTGCCGGAGAGGGAAGCGATGTCCTCACCGGGAATCAAGGAAACGACGGGATGAACGGCGGGAATGGCGACGATACGTTGCGGGGCGGTCAGGGGAACGATGTGCTCACCGGAGGAGGGGGCAACGATCGACTCATCGGCGATTTCGGTCAAGATATCCTGATCGGCGGACCCGGAAGCGATGAGTTTGTTTTCCGCACCGCAGAAGCTAACGTGGATCTGACGCTGCTCGATGTCATTGCCGATTTCAACACCCTCGAAGATACCATCGGATTGACAGAAGGATTCGCCGCGAGCAATTTAAACTTAGTCGAGTCGAACTTTGCCGGATCTCCGGGAACGGTGATTCAAGTCATTGAAACGGGAATCTTCCTCGGATTTGTAAATAATGCCACGCCCGCGCAGTTATTCGGTCGCATCGTCGAGGTGACAGATGTTGTTTGATGCGGTGGGTGATGTTCGATCGCGACAGCTAGGTTTTGGTGAGAATACGGAAGCTCGAAAACTCATCACTTATTTTTATCCGTGAAAATACGGTAAAAGCATTGGAGTTGCAAGGGTGATGGGGGGACAAACCGAGCTAAAATCCGAAGAAATTCAGAGGCTACCCTTTCGATTCCCCTCAAAATTAGATAGATTTAGGGAAGGTCGCAGCGCAAGCTGCGGGCTACCTAGTTGCTTGCAAGGAGCACCACCCTTCCTCAGCTCCTGAGGAGGGGGGGTTTTCTTTTTGGGGTACACGAATTTTTTTGTAGGCTTGGGGAGCTTTGTTAGCTCTCGGGAGCTTGGGAGGCAACGAACACTGAGTTTTTCAACGATATCTCAATTCTCCCGTTTCCCCCGTTTCTCCCGTTTCTTCCGTTTCCCCCATTCCCCCATTCCCCGTTCCCCATTCCCCATTCCCCGTTATCTAAAGTTCT
>JAXHUC010000197.1:0-8698 GCA_034189805.1 Cyanobacteriota bacterium | reverse complement strand
AATTGTTGCGATCGCGATCGATAATAAATCGACTCTCAATTTCCCCGTGAGAGAAGGGAATGCGATGGTGTTTGTCGAGGATGCGTTCGAGAATATCGCGGAATTCATCTACTCTATCCATATTTGCATTTTAGAGAAAAAAAATTGAGATTCTGTAGTTTTACAGAAGTCAACAATAATTCTCAATTTTCCAAGATTTTACGGATGTTATTTTAACTTTTTTATGCCTATGATACATCCAATAATTTCTCTATCAGCATTCTTAAAACCGACATGGCAAATAAACTGTGGCGCAATCTCTGGACGGTTCTGAATACGGAAATCTCGATTCCTTGGGGAGAAGCTGTCAAAGGAAGTGCCAACGCCACCAAAGCCGTACTGGATTTGGCAAAGGCACTCGAGGAAAACAAAACCGCCACAGAACTCGCGCCGCTGATTGCCAATATCGATTCCCTGCTTGACGTACTCAATTCTCCCCTGGCGAAGGTGGCGGGTTCGGCGCTGCCTTTTATTCCTTTGGCGACGGGAATTTTGCAGTTTCTCGTCGAGCAAACCCGCCAAGAACCGAGTTTAGAAAATGCGGTGCTGTTGGTGAGTCAGGCGGCGTATTTGGAGAGCGTTCGCCAGTTTTTACGCGACAATCCGCAAATGCAAACCCTTGTCAGCCAACAAGGGGAAAAGAAGGCCTCCGAGGCCGTCGCCAAGCAAATAAAACAGGTGGGGGAACGCTTGGATGGCTTAGGTGAGGACAAGGACGAGATTCGCTTCGATGACCGAGACGCGCGAGAGACCCTGATTTGTTTCCACGACTCCCCCCTCGCCACCGCCTTTAACCCCGTTCTGGCAGCACGATTGCAAGAGGCGGGATTACCGGAAACCCAGGCGCAGAGGGTCGCCGAACAGATATCGAGGAATACCCATCGTTACCTGAAAGAAGCCGTTGCCGAAGTGCGAGATAAAGTGCCGAAGCTGGCGGCGATGTATGGCGAAGGGTGGCTGCGGGACATCGAAACCTACAGCAGCATCGATAAGTATCTAAAGGATGTCATTGCCGAAAAACCCCAAGAAACGGTATTCGACGAGGATTTTACGTATCAAGATGTTTACGTTCCCCTGGAAGTCAAACCCCTGCGGGATGGGGAAGTTGACAATAAAGCCGATGCCGAGAATATCGAAACTTGGGCGGCGAACTTGCTGCAAGAAACCGATAAAAACCAACGCAAGCGAGTTTTGTTTATCCAGGGTGGCCCAGGACGGGGGAAAAGCGTCTTTTGTCGGATGTTTGCCGACTGGGTGCGGCGAGAACTGCACCCAATTTACACGCCGATTCTGATTCGGTTGCGGGATGTGAGGGCTTTTGAGGTGGATTTTGACAAAACCCTGAGTGCGGCAGTGGGATGGGACTTTACGAGCGATTCCGGTTGGCTGACGGACCGCAATACCCGATTTTTGTTTTTGCTCGATGGCTTTGACGAGTTGCTCCTGGAACGGGGAACGAAAGATGGGGTGGGGCAACTCCTCGAACAGGTGGAACAGTTCCAAAAACGGGCCGCAGAAAATAGCGAACGGGGACACCGAGTCATTATCACCGGGCGACCCCTGGCGTTGGCGGGACTCGAACGCACGATGCCCCACAATCTGGCGCGGGTGGAAATCGAGTTGATGTCGCCGGAGATTCAGGAAGCGTGGCTGGGCAAGTGGGAAGTGCTGGCGGGAACGGAAAAGGCGGCAAAATTTCGTGAATTCCTCGAAGATAATCGCTGTCCCCGACAAGTACGAGAACTGGCGCGGGAACCCTTGCTGCTGTATTTACTCGCAGCGATGCACCGCGACGATAGCTTCAGCGCCGATACTTTCGATTCTTCAGATGGGGACGAGCTGAAAGTGCAGGTATATCAGGCGGCGCTGGAATGGGTGCTGACGAAGCAACGAGATCGCCTCAATGACAAAGTGATGAATAGGGAGGATTTGCGCAGTTTGCTGGCGGAGGCGGGATTGTGCGTGGTGCAGTCGGGGAACGAGCGCGCGTCGATTCAATTTATTGAAGACCGACTGATAGCTCGCGGCGATACTGAGGCGAAGGAACTGATCGAGACGGCGCGACAAAATACCCAGAAAAACTCCTTGAAAAACGCTCTGGCGACATTTTATATAAAATCCGCAGCCAGTAGGGAAAATTCCGTGGAGTTTTTCCACAAAAGCTTTGGGGAATTCCTCTGTGCCGAACGGATGGCGGAAACTCTGGCAGATTGGACGCAGAAAACCGGCAGGCGGCGAAAAACCTACGCCATCGACGAGACCAACTTCAACAAGCAAGTGTACGACCTGTTGGGATACGGTTCCCTAACAGAGGAAATTGTCGGCTACCTGCGGGTGTTGCTGCGGCAAAATGAAGATCTGGACTGGGTGGTATTGTTCGAGCGATTGCAGGAGTTTTATCGGAGTTGGTGCGACGGGCAATTTATCGAACTCTTGGACTTTTCCGACGAAGACCTACCCCGGAAACAGGCGCGATATTTCCAAAAGCGCGGCATCGAACGGGGACAGCGTCAGGTGGATATCTATGCCGGGTTGAACGTGTTGATTTTGCTGTTGGAGTTGCACCGCTACGGACAGTCACAGGAGGATTTGAAGGATAAAATCGCGTTCTACCCCTGCGGTGAAAAGGATACGGAGGAGTTCGACAACCAGCGATTGCTGCGGATAATCAGTTACAGTCGATGTCTGGGAGTCCATGAATTCAGGAAAATTACTGGCAAGTTTCTCATTGGCGCAGACCTCATTGGCGCTTACTTCTTTTACGCAGACCTCTTTGGCGCTAACCTCAGTGGCGCTAACCTCAGTGGCGCTAACCTCAGTGGCGCTAACCTCTTTGGCGCTAACCTCAGTGGCGCTAACCTCAGTGGCGCTAACCTCAGTGGCGCTAACCTCGACCTATTGGAATGGGATGAGGAAACGAAGTGGGCAAATGCTATTGGTTTAGATGAAGCTCAGAACGTCCCTGAAGAACTGGCGCAACAGCCTAAATTTGCAGCGGCAGTGGCGTTGAGCCGGGGGTATCGTTTTGTGACGGAAGGCGATATCGATGCTGCTCTTGCCGCTTATCAAGAAGCCCAAACTCTCGATGCCGACCTGGAAATTTCTGCCGATTTCTGGAATCATCTCTGTTGGGAAGGCTGTTTGCAAAATCGAGCAACCGATGTTCTCTTTGCTGGAGAAAATGCCGTACGACAGTCACCGGATAATGGAGAATGTCTCGATACTCGCGGTCTGGTGCGGGCGCTGACAGGGGATATTGACGGGGCTATTGATGATTTTCAACGGGTTTTAGATAGTGGTATTTTCGACAATAGGGAAGCGAAAAAACAGCAACGACAGGACTGGCTGGATGCCCTGCGTCGGGGCGATAATCCCTTTACCCCAGAGGTATTGGAGGAATTGAGGAAGGGTTGAGCTATCCTCCATATTTCGCAATTTGAAAGCCGTTGACATTGGGTTGAGAACTATCCCGTCGGTCAGAAAATACATCAAGCTAATCGATGTAATAGCTCGGCATCTTCAAGCAAAACATCTTCTAGCACTGCGTCAAAATTGGATGGTTCGATAGTTGGTTCGCTTGAGTTCATCTTTTTAATAAATTGTTGCAATGCGATTTTCGATAGCTCGCTCAAAAGTCTCATTGCCTTGGGTTTCACTTGTGCTTCATCAGAAATGACAGCTACGAAATCCCGAACTAAAACTATCGGAACAGTCAAATTTTCAATCGATTCTACAACTTTTAAATCCGGTGGAAGTTCCGATGTTTTTTTGCCCAATACCGAACACAAACTTTTAACAGAAACCCCAACCTCAGAATTGGAATCCGAAACTCGATACAGTTCCAACTCAATTCCTTCAATATCTATCGTTATTTTCATCGATCTAGCAATTTCAAACATCTGTTATTTCCCTCCCTAACAATCTATTGTGCCTCTAAACTCTAAGCTTTCACAAGTTAGCCGATCGCACTCCGGCTGATGGCAGATCGGGAATTATGACTTATCGACTAAAAGTTGGCGCACCAAAATACTCATCACCTCGCCGGGATTGGATGTGGGTTGCAGGGGACTCCAATCGCCAACTTCCGCAAATCCCCGGCAGTGCAGACTGTGGATGGTGCGGGTGACGCTGCTGGCAGAACCGATGATGAGGAGTTTGAGGGATTCTCGCTGGGGGGCGATCGATTGTGGGTTGTCCGGTTGAATGTCAGTTGTCATGGGAGTTACTGGGTTTATTGATAAATGTCTCATTTATGAGACATTTTAATCTTACCAGATGTATTCATAAATGAAACATTTACTGCGCCATCTGCCTCTGACAGGATTAGGGGCATGGGAAAAGCAGGTACGGTACTCAAACAGGTTCTCGAAACCTACGGCATCACTCAAAATCGATTAGCCGTGACGATGGGAACACGTCGATCGAATGTCGGACGATGGTTCCACGGACAAGTCGATCCCACCGGAGATACGATCGTCGAAATTGTTGCCGCACTGCGCCAACTCGAACCTAACGCCGCCCAAGAATTTGTCCGGCAGTATCTCGGCGAGGTTCTCGAAGGAGGAATCGAGGACGATTCCGATTCTTCAATAGAGTGAGTTGCTTTTAAACGATGAGCAAAGCGGGACAAGCACTCAGACAAGTCTTAGAGGAGTACGGCATCAGTCAAAATCGACTGGCTGTCACGATGGATATTAATCGATCGACCATTCATCATTGGGTCAAAGAAACCCGCGATCCGTCCGGGGATGCAGTTCTCAAAATTCGAGAAGGTCTCGTGGCGATCGATGCTGAAGCTGCCGAGGCATTCATCCAGTTATATCTGGGAAATCTGACAGAGGAAGCGTCACGAGATGGAGAATCGGAGTAACTTTCGCAGATAAGGTCAAGATCTGACGTTCCCTATTCCACTTCACCAAAAAAAGCAGACCGCCAATAGGACGATCTGCTCGAATCAGAATGAATTCAATGGAGGTAATATGGACGATCGAACCAACTACAACAGTCCGGCGTTGGCCAGTCCCAAAATTATGCCCGCACCGAGAAGATGACCGAAACTAGTGGTGGCGAGCAGTTCGGGAATGCCGAAACCAGAAAATAAGCCCGGTACTTGGACCGGAAGCGCGGGGCCTACACCCGGATTTTTAATTGCCCAGTTGCCGATGGCGATCGCAAATAAATTGCAGGCAATCATCAAAATAGCCACTTTAGGCGACCAGGAAACCGTCGTCGCCGTTGCCATAAAAGTCGAGTAAATCAAAAAATTTCTCCTAAATTAGTTTATTTATCGGCAAATGCCACCAAAAATTATAGGAATAGGTTTGCCTTCGATCGCATTTTGTTTCAAGAGTTAATATTCGATCGAATATCTATACAAAATGATTCAAGCGATCTGGCAGTCAGCAAAGAGGGCGAAGCATTTGGATATATTAGATGTTGTTTAAGCGAAAATTATTCGCTCAAATGCTTTGCCCCTACAGCCTCCCAACCCACTCCATCTTCTGGTATCCTAAAATCGCAATCCAACCGGGGCATCGAATGCGGGTTAAAATTTGCGGCATCACCCAACCCGATGCGGGTCGAGAAATCGTCCGCATGGGGGCAACCGCCCTCGGGTTTATTTGCGTGGAAGCTTCCCCCCGATACGTTAGCCCGGAACGGATTCGAGAGATTGTCGCCCAGTTGCCAGCGCCGCGAGTCGATGGTCAAACAGTCGATCGTATCGGTGTATTTGCCAATGCCAGTGTCGATCGCATCGTCGATACCGTCGCGGTGGCTGGGTTAACGGCAGTCCAGTTACACGGAGACGAATCGCCGGAGTTTTGCCGTCAGGTTCGCCAGTCTCTACCCGGAATCGAAATTATTAAAGCCCTGCGCGTCAAAACCCTCGCCGCCCTCGAAGCTACCGAGTCCTACGCCGCAGTCGCCGATACCCTACTTCTCGATGCCTACCATCCCCAACAACTCGGCGGTACGGGAAAAACCCTCGATTGGAACGCCCTCCAACAGTTTCGATCGCCCCTACCTTGGTTCTTGGCTGGAGGACTGAATCCGGAGAATATCGGCGAGGCCCTCTCCCAGTTACAACCCGACGGTATCGATCTTTCGAGTGGTGTCGAGCGATCGCCTGGAGATAAGGACTTAGAAAAAGTTGCCCGACTCTTCGCGAACCTGCAACCCTATTTAACGGCATCAATTAGTAAAGAAATGTAAACTAAGGAATGAAACTCAATTGTCGAGTTTTCCCCAGTTTTTACCGTTGAATTTTTGCCTGAAAGATTTCTATGTCTCGTTGTCGCCCGATCGGTTTTTTGCTCGCTATCTGTTTTGTCGTGTTGAGTTGGTTGAATCTCTCTCAACCCGCCTTCGCCATGGGCGGAACTCTGCCCCCGTTGAACGAACCCGCACCGGAATTTACCCTGCCGAGTAACTCCGGAGATGGGGATATTTCCCTGGCAGACTATCGCGGACAGTGGGTCGTTGCCTACTTTTACCCCGCTGATTTCACCCCCGGCTGCACGATCGAAGCCCGTCGGTTCCAGCAAGATTTGCCTAAATATATCGATCGCAACACCCAAGTTCTCGGCATCAGTGCCGATGATGTCGCGTCCCATACCGACTTTTGCGACAGCGAAGGATTGAAATTTCCCCTGCTCGCCGATACCAACGGCAGTGTCAGTAAAGCCTACGGATCTTGGATCTATTCGCGATCGGTGCGCCACTCTTTCATCATCGATCCCGAGGGCGTTTTGCGCGATCGCTTCGTCAAAGTCAGCCCATCGATCCACTCTCGCGAAGTCCTCACCCGCTTAGATGAGTTGCAAGCTGCCTAAGAGTCGAAGGCGATACTCACCCGGACTTGATGCTGTTGCTGCAATACCCGATCGTATAACCCTTCGAGGGCAGTAATGTTTTTGTCGAGGGTATAGCGCTCTAGCACTCGCTGGCGAGCCTTGTAGCCCAGCAGGTTGGTGAGTTCGGGATGGTCGCGGAACAGGGGAAGCAGGGTTTGCAACTGGCTGGTGACGTGCTGGGGATCGAGAATCACCCCCGCACCATCGGCCACCACTTCCCCATCGGCCCCCACATCCGTTGCCAAACAGGCCATCCCGCAGGCCATCCCTTCGAGTAACGAGAGAGACAACCCTTCCACGAAGGAGGGCAGAATAAACACATCCGCCCCCCGAAGAATCTCGATCCGTTCGGCTTCGTCGGCAATAAATCCCAGCCAGAGGATGCCGTGTTCTCCGCCGTAGGATGCCATTAAGGAGGGTGCGAGGGGGCCATCTCCGACAATCAGCAATTTACTCCCCGATCCCATCTCCGATTGCTTCCAGGCTTTGAGCAGGGCTTCGACATTTTTCTCGATCGCAATTCGACCTTGATAGACAAAAATGCGATCGGCATTCAGTTCCGCTTTCAAACTCGACGCGCCGGGGGAGTATTTGATTGCGTCTACGCCGTTGGGAATCACCGCCACCCGACTTCGAGGAACTCCCAACCGGACGAGTAAATCCCGCTGAATCTGAGAAAAAACGATCGTGCGATCGTAGCGGGCCAAACAGGGGGCGTGAACCTGATAGGTGAGATGCTGCGTTCCCGAAGTCAGGGTAAGCCGCTTGCCATCGAAAGGGGGATGAAACGTTGCCACCAAAGGAATTCCCAGTTCTTCGCAGATTTCGGGCAGTAGGAAATCTAGAGGCGAAAGGGTCAAGGAAGCGTGAACCAAATCGGGTTTGAGTTGCCGCAGAGAATTGGCGAGAACTTTGCTCGATTTGAGGGTGGGGATGGTGTAAATGGTGGATTTATAAAGACAGGGCAGGGGAACGTCCTGACAGTTCGAGGTTCCGGAGTCCAATGGTGGAGTTTTCCACCGACGAGAGGGGACAAATGCGTGCGACGGAACCGTTTCTTGGGCAAAATGAAGAAAACTCACCTGGTATCCCCGTTCGAGTAAGGCATTCGTGATTTCCCGAGAGTAAGTCACGTTGCCGCAAAAGGGTGATTTCTTTCCCAGCCAAGCAATGTGCATTCAAATTCTAAATTTTAATTTTATTTAAGTTTATTTAAGAGCCTGCACCGGAAATATACCAGGTTATTCGCCAACTCGCCAAGGAAGAGGGGTATTGGGGGGATGCTTTCAAGTGTAGGTTTTTTAGATTTAGCCATCGGGCATCCGAATTCACTCAGGAGTCAAGGAACTTAGAGGTAAGGAAACCCCATGGATGGCACGAGCCAAAAGCACTAAAAATCCCCGGCGAAAACAACTCAACCAACGTGGTGACCAGGGGGTTTAAGAAAATCCAGGAGCCGATGAAGTATCGAGTGCTTCGCAGGGTTTAGGCATCAGAGATTCTGGGTTGTCTAGGTCTAAACTGCTCGGGGATAATTGAGCCTCTGAGCATCGGCCAACACTGACCAAGCATAAAGTGGCCACAGCAATCGCTAACCATAGCCGTTCAACTCGTTGGGGGTCTGTCATTTGGGTATGATGCCAGCCCAAACCGCCTCGCTTAATATCTTTGAACTCAAGGGGTAACAAGAAAGCTGAGTTGCCTGGAGAATAGTGGTTTGACCCAGGCTAGACCCCGAAAAAATTGGGGAGCTGTGCGCTCCCCGAAATTTCATGATGTTCCCTCAATTCTACCAAAGAGTCTTC
>JAXHUC010000196.1:0-8767 GCA_034189805.1 Cyanobacteriota bacterium | reverse complement strand
CATTGGTGACAAGTTAAGGTGGTATTCACTTTGTCAACCTGTCAATAATCAACCGAAAACCCGGAATTGGGGGGTCTCCCCCCAAACCCCCCGCCGGGGGCCCCTCTACTCCCCCGAACCCCCCGCGCATAAGAGTGATATCGTTAGAACTCGTGTTTTAAAAGGTTCGAGCTATTTAAGTGAGTCGGCTTGACACCCAAAAAAATAGCTTAACTTGTCACCAATGTTCTCCCCGAGCCTCCCCAGCTCCCCATCGCGAACAATGCAAGTCAAAGGGTGTCTGGGTCTACCCCTAAAGCCTTGAGTTGTTCTCGCAAGCGGGTATTCTCCCGTTCGATCTCCTCGGCTCGTTGGCTTTCCCGTTCGGCGCGTTGACTTTCCCGCTCGGCTCGTTCTTCTCCCGTCAACAGCAAATTTCCCTGGCTATCCCACCACCGCAGCCAGGGAAGTTCTACGTTTTTATACGTTCCCTGCCAGATACCGAGTTCGACTCCCATCGATGGAATTGGGTAATGTCCTCGCTCGTTGGCGGGGAGTAAGCTGTAGCCTCCATTGAGGAGATGATACATTTCTACGCTGGCTTTGGTGACTTCGTAGATGCCGTAGAAGGGGACGCGAATCGCTCGCTCGTATACCCAGAATTTGCCTTCGTAGGGGGTACGATCGCGTTCTTCGGAACCGTTGCCAGAGACGAATTCCAGGACGATGAGGGGGGCGACGATTTCTTGCCAGAGAACGTAGGAGCGCCGCATCTGACCGTCGAGGGTGGGGGGGACGTTGGGAACGTAAAACCAGTCGGGGGCTTCGGCTCCTCGTTGGGGGGGATCGGTCAAGCGCCAGTAAATGCCGCTATCTTGACCGATCGCATACTGTGCGTCGGGGTGCAGTTGTTGCAGTGTGGAGGAAATGGAGTCTGTCAGCAGCAGACTCTGGGGATGTTCTTGAAAGTTTTTCACAAACGTACCGTCCGACTCGGGGAGTTGGGTATGGTCGGGTAAGCTGGTGGGCAGTTCGGGTAAAGTCTCGATCGGTTGCATGGACCAACACCATTAAAAATTAAAAATGCAAAATTCAAAATGAAAAATGAAAAATTGTCATACTCAGCATTAGTTTTGGAGAAGATTGTTTCGGGTGAGGAAAAGGGTGTAGGGGGCAAGGAGCGCAACGAGCGCTTCGTGGGATAGGGAGACAAGCCAGAGGAGGATTATGCCATTCCCCATTTATCGTTTTCCCCGCCTCTACCCCTCCCCGCGTCACCGCTTCTCCACTCCCTTTTCCCCAAAATCGCTAACAACCTTACCGCTTGGCGTAAGCACCGATCGGCTCTTTAATCCAGCGAATGTAGAGATGTTTGAAAGTCGATCGGGCAATTCGGGGCAAACCAAAGTCGATTGGCATCAGTGCGGCCGGTAATTTCCAATCCTCAAATTGCAGTTCGCGGGGGTGGGAAAGGGGAAACTCAATTTCGGCGAATTCCGGGCAGACACCCAACCGTTGGGAAGCAGCTACCGTGGGGACGATCGCCGGTTCGACTTGCAGGATATCCACTAAAGCGCGATCGAGGGCGAAAACATCTCTCGATGCCCCTAAAATACCGAGTTCGCGCGGTTCGCCACCACTGGGACCGTTCCCTTCATGGCCGATAATCCCGTCGATAATCGTTAAATCCGGGGAGAGGGTGCGGGCGGTTTCCACCAGCATTTTCCCGAAGCGATCGGCATCTTTCCCAGCTTCGACGTGCCACCAAGCTTTCATTTTACCGGGAACGCAACCGAAGAGGTTTTTCACCCCCATTGTCAGGGTCAGTTGCATGTGGGATTTAACTTTGGGCAAATTAATCAGCACGTCGGCTTCCATCGCCTCTTTACTCAACCGCAGGTGGTTGAAGTCCCCATCCCCGGTTTGATAGCGCTGTCCGCGAAACTCGACGATCGGGATTTCTAGGGATTCGAGTAGGGGTAAATAGCTGTTGGCTTCGGCGACACCTCGGGCGCTGCCAAAGGCGGGACTATCCCCGAGGAAGGGTTTGCCCCCAGCATCTTTCACCATTTGAGCGACAACGCCTACCAGCTCCACGCGGGTGACGCATTCTTTGGTCGGGCGCGCTCCCGTGAGAAGATTGGGTTTGAGCAACACCCGATCGCCTTGCTTGACGATCGACTCCATCCCTCCCATCGGTTCGAGGAGGTTGGCAACGGACGATCGCAATTTTTCGAGTTCGTAGGAGCGGGCGGAAATTAAACTAACAACTGGCATTTGAATCTAGATGGCGAAGGTGGAAAAATTAGTTTGAAATCGGTCTAAATACCAACAGTTTAGCGCGAAGCTTCGGGGTGAATATTCGATCGAGTTGGGAGAATTCGTTATGGCGATCGTCAATTATCTGAGAGACCATCTTATAAAGCAGCGTTGTTGGGAAATAAGTGCGATCGCGAACAATCAAAATCTGTGGGTGTGTAACTATTCAGGTGTGGGTATTGACAAAAAGCTTGATTTATGTATCTATCCCTCCGTGAAAGAATTTTAGTATATCTTGATACAAGTTTTGGGCAGTCGTCCCCAAACTTTACAAAATCGCTTTTAATGCAACCCCAATACCTGAATGCTTACGCTCAAAGAAGCCGGGGAAGGCAAGTTATTGGGTTACATCCTCTGTGTGGATTCGATGCACAAGCGATCGCAAGTTCGATTCGATCCGAGCACTTATGAAAACGCGATCGCTCTCTTGTCATCATCAAAGTCTGGTGCTAGCCTTAAACAGGTTAATTGTTTGACTCATTGAGTAATCCAATATTTTTCACTACCATGACAAATAGCGAGAACATTCGTCCGATTGAGACGACGGAATCTCCCTCAGTCTCAGGAGAATATCGAGTTCCGGCTTGGTATTCTGCTTTAAAGATTGCGGAGTATTTACTCTTGGCAGCGGCGATCGCTTCTTTTTGGCTAACATTTTCCGTACCTCAAAATCAGAAATTATTGATTTCCTTTGCTGGATTTATTACCAGCTTTATTTTTGTCTTTTTGCTGGAAAAACAAGCCTGGTCAGATATTAAAATGAAACTGAACCAAGCGGAACTCCTCACTAAATCGAAAATTCAAAGCTCGATGCTAGAGACCGCCGAAGACTCGACTTCAACAATTATTTTTGTGGCAAGAACCCGAGCTTTGAAATACTGTCAAGATTTAATTACCGACTATCAGAAGACCCGGAGAAATTCTCGAAATATTTATTATATGTCCCAAATCTCGACAATTATCCTGTCGGGAATTACTCCGATTTTAGTCGTGGTGGAGCGCCTCGATTCGGGACCGGTTTGGTTTAAATGGCTTCCCGTGATTTTTCCGGCCGTTGCAGCGATCGTTTCGAGTATCGTCACCTCTTTCCCCTTTCAAGAAAACTGGATTGAAGCCAACAAAATCGTCGAACTGTTAGAAGCCGAACAGGAGAAGTTCGTCCTCGGCATTAGTCCGGCTTATCGCTGCTACGATATTGCAGAGACCACTAAACGCCAGACAAAAGCCAAGCAATCGATTGAAAACTTCATTACTCAGGTGAATAACATCCATCTCAAGCAGATTCAGCAGCCCTCATCAGAAAAAGCAGACGTTGAGACAGCCTCCGCCAATTCAGAAATAAATTCGACTCAAATCGCCTAGAGAGAAGAAATATAGCCGTCGCCATCGCAATTAGGACGCTCGAGAAGGTGGGCTTCGGGAGCTGAGGGGGGGGAAAGACTTCAGCAAGATTACACTATTGTCTGGTGTTATCAAACACGGTTGTGGCGACTGCCATAACTCGGTTAAATCCCTCATCGGATAGAAAACTGCGCATCAAAATACTGCTTTTGGCCGGGTTGACTTGGGTGAACCCGGTTTTCTCAATTTCCCCATTACCGTGTCCGGGAGGTCCAGAGCGTTCCCCTCATCTCCCCATCTCCCCGCACGCCTGAAGCTCGCTTCACTTTGCATAAACTGAGTCGATCGCATCCTAACTATACTCGGAGAATGTCCGCTAAAATCTGGGCATCAGCGACTCATTGGGGAAGCGACGCAATGAATTTAGAAGAAGCGCTTTCAGTGGCAAATGCTGCCGTCTTCGATCGATTCGGCAAACGACTCAACGATGTCGAAACGGCGATCGTGCGTGGGGCATTGCAAGGTCAAACCTACATCCAAATTGCTGAAACATCGGGCTATTCGATTAGTTATATTACTCGCGATGTGGGGCCGAAGTTGTGGAAGTCTCTGAGTCAGGCGCTCGGAGAATCAGTCAGCAAAACCAGCTTTCGGGCGGCTCTCGAACGACGCAAGCTCGAGGAAGTCCCGGAACTCGTACCAATACAAGAGCCGACTCCAACCATCCCCAACCCGCCTCCAGCCATTGCTACCCGCACGGATTGGGGCCAGGCGATCGATGTCAGTCGATTTTACGGACGCACCGACGAACTGGCAACTCTAGAACGTTGGATTACCGAGGATGACTGCCGTTTGGTGGCTCTGTTGGGAATGGGGGGAATTGGCAAAACCTCCCTCTCGGTGAAACTCGCCGGGCAGGTTGAAAGTCGGTTTGAATGCGTCATTTGGCGATCGCTGCGGAATGCGCCTACCCTCGAAACCCTCCTGAGCGATATCGTTCCTTTCGTCTGTGAAGGACAAGATACCCAACCAGATTTCAATCGATTGATGGCGCGGTTGCGATCGACTCGCTGTCTGATTGTCTTGGATAATGCAGAAACCATTCTGCAATCGGGATGTGCCGGACAGTATCGCGCGGGATACGAAGCCTATGGGGAGTTGTTGCGAGTAGTGGGAGAAACGGCACACCAGAGTTGCGTCATCCTCACCAGTCGAGAAAAACCTGCCGATATTGCCGTCCTCGAAGGGTTGGAGTTGGCAGTGCGATCGCTCTCGTTGCGGGGATTGCAAGGAGAAGCCGAAGCTCTATTGCTCCTCAAAGGTTTGTCGGGTGACGACGATCGAAAACGAGAACTCTTCGAGCGCTACGGCGGTAATCCTTTAGCCTTAAAAATTGTCTCGACTTCGATTCAAGAACTGTTTGAGGGAAATATTGATGAGTTTCTCGCGCAAAATGCTGGCGTTTTTAATAGTATTCGCCGATTGCTCGATCGCCAGTTCGATCGCCTCTCTACTTTAGAAAAAAATGTGATGTATTGGCTGGCGATCGAGCGGGAATGGACGAAGATTTCCGAACTCGCCGCCGACCTGGTGCCGCGCGTTTCTCGTTCCGACTTGCTTGGTGCCCTCGAATCCTTGTGTTGGCGATCGCTAATTCAAAAGAAAACGGGTCAATATACTCAGCAACCCGTGGTAATGGAATATACAACGGACTTGCTGGTTGAAGGGATTGCTGAAGAAATTATTTCCGAAGAAATTGGTCTTTTAAACTGCCATTCTTTACTCAAAGCCCTGTCAAAAGATTATATTCGAGAAGTACAAAAAAATCAAATTATTAAGCCAATAATCGAGCGAGTTTCATTAGATTTAAACTCTCGAAAAAATATCGAACATCAAATCCAAAAACTCATTCTCAAATTACAAGAAGAGCGTCCCCGCGAGCCGGGATATGCTGGGGGAAACCTGCTGAATTTACTCGTTCAATTGGATGTCGATTTAAACAGTTATAATTTCTCCAATCTCACCCTTTGGCAAGCAGATTTGTGCGAAGTGAACCTGCAAAATTGCAATTTTGCCAATGCCGATTTAGCTAAATCCGTCCTTACAGAAACCCTGGGAATTCCCCTCACCGTCGCTTTTAGTCCCGATGGAGAATACCTGGCAACAGGGGATGCCGATCGCGAAATCGTCCTCTGGCAGACCCGCGACGGTCAAAAACGATCGACCTGTAAGGGACATGCCAGTTGGGTGTGGTCGGTGGCGTGGAGTCCCGACGGCAAAACTCTCGCCAGCGGTAGCGAAGATCGCACCATCAAACTCTGGGATGCATCCACGGGAAACCTCCTGCAAACTCTCCACGGACATACCAATCCCATTTGGTCGGTGGCGTGGAGTCCCGACGGCACAACTCTTGCCAGTGGTAGCGAAGATCGCACCGTCAAAATCTGGAACATCTCGACCGGTGAATGCGTGCAAACCCTGGAGGGACATGAAGGCTGGGTGCGATCGGTCGTTTGGAATGCTGAGGGAACGACCCTGGCTAGCGGTAGCGACGACGGCACCATTAGTATCTGGAATCCCCACACTGGCGAGATGTTGCAGGCATTGACCGAACATACCCAAGGAGTCCTATCCGTCGCGTGGAGTCCCGACGGCAAAACTCTCGCCAGTGGTAGCGGCGATCGCACCGTCAAACTCTGGGACACTCAAACGGGCAAAATGCTGCAAACCCTTGAAGGTCACGAGGGTTGGGTGCGATCGGTCGCTTGGAGTCCCGACGGTACGATGGCAATTAGCAGCAGCGAAGATCGCAGTATTAAATTGTGGGATGTCCGTAGCGGTCGCTGTACCAAAACCTTACTCGGTCATACCAATTGGGTGCGATCGGTTGCCTGGAGTCCCGACGGTTGCACCCTCGCCAGCGCTAGTGGCGACCATATGGTGAAATTTTGGGATACCCAAAGCGGTCAATGCTACAAAACCCTTCAGGGCCACAACAACCGCGTCTGGTCGATCGCCTGGAGTCCCGATGGCAACACCCTGGCTGGGGGATACGACGATCGCACCGTCAAGTTGTGGAACGTTGGCGACGAAAAACTCGATCGGACTTGGCGCGGACATGGAAATTGGGTCTGCACGATCGCCTGGAGTCCCGATGGTAAAACCCTGGCTAGCGGTAGCAGCGATCGAACGATTAAGCTATGGGATACGCGCACCGGTCAAGTGCGCCAAACCTTACAAGGTCACACGAGTCGAGTTTTGTCCCTGGCATTTGGGTCCGACAGTCAAATTTTAGTCAGCAGCAGCTACGATCGCACCGTGAAGTTGTGGAATACCAAAACCGGGGAATGCATTCGCACCTTTGAGGGAGAGAACGATTGGGTTTGGACGGTGGCCCTGTGTCCGAAGAATTGCATCCTCGCTAGTAGCAGCGGCGATCGAACGGTGAAACTGTGGGATATCGCTTCGGGGGAATCTACCAACACCCTCGAAGGTCATACCAATTTAGTGTGGACGGTGGCATTCTCTCCCGATGGCAACACCCTCGCCACTGGTAGTGACGATCGAACGGTGAAACTGTGGGATATTGATTCTGGGAACTGTACCCATACCCTCGAAGGTCATACGAATCGGGTGTGGACGGTGGCGTTTTCCCCCGACGGTCAAACCTTGGTAAGTGGCAGTAGCGATCGCCTAGTGAAACTGTGGGACGTGCGAACCGGACAATGCATTCGCACCCTCGAAGGTCATACAAATCTGGTGTGGACGGTGGCATTTTCCCCCGACGGCAACACCCTCGCCAGTGGCAGCCAAGATGAGACGATCGCCCTGTGGAAACCGCAAACGGGAGAACAACTGACTCAATTGCGGGCCGCGCGACCCTATGAGGGAATGAACGTTAGCGGGGTGACGGGTCTGACGGAACCGCAAAAAGCCACGTTGAAAGCGTTAGGGGCGATCGAACGGTAAGGATTTAAGGGTTGTTGGCGCGTTGTCTCGGCTTAAGCAACACATGGCAGTTGAAATCGATCGCAAAAATCTTGGTATATTTTTAAATAGTTCGGCAATCGTCTCTCGGGTGGTTAATCGATCGACGCAGACCCAATATTTTTGCATTCCGCACGCGCTTCGCGAACGCACTAATTTCCTAACAACTCTACTGCTAACCGTTTACCGATCGCTAATATGACTGCCATTCAAACCCAACCGATTCCCACTGAAGTTACCCAAACTGGGACTGAAGTCACCCAAACTGAGTCGGAAGATGTTATCTTTCCTCCTAGCGAAATTGATAGCAACGAACCTCCATTGGAAACAGATACGCATCTACGACAAATCCTCCTCTTTCTCAAATGCCTTGAATGGTTCTGGCAAGATCGAACCGATTATTACGCTACGGGAAATCTCACAATTTATTACAGTCCCCATCAACTTAAATCGGAAGACTTTCGCGGTCCGGATTTCTTCGTTGTCTTGGGAACGAATCAGAGACTTCGTCGCAGTTGGGTAGTGTGGGAAGAAAATGGAAAATATCCCAATGTCATCATCGAAGTACTCTCGAAATCAACTGCAAATACCGATAAAATTACGAAGAAAGAAATTTATCAAGATACGTTTAGAACTCCGGATTACTTCTTATTCGATCCGATGAAATTAGAGTTAGTTGGCTATCATTTGTTAGATGGAAAATACGAAGACCTCGAACCGAACGAGCGAGGACATTTGTGGAGCCAACAGTTACAGCTCTATCTGGGAATCTACGAGGATTTCGTGCGCTTCTTTACCCCCGAAGGCGAACTCGTACCCACCCCAGAAGAAGATGCCCGGCGCGCCCAAGAACAAGTCCAACAAGCACAAGAACAAGCCCAACAAGCACAAGAACAAGCCCAACAGGCTCAAGAGCGTCAAGAACGCCTAGCGGCAAAACTGCGAGAGTTAAATATCGATCCGGATACAATTTAACGTCAGTTTTGGATAAGGCAGTTTCGGGTCATTGGTGACAAGTTAAGGTGGTATTCACTTTGTCAACCTATCAATAATCTGCCGAAAACCCGGAATTGGGGGGTCTCCCCCCAAACCCCCCGCCGGGGGCCTTGCGCCTCCCCCGAACCCCCCGCGCACAAGAGGG
>JAXHUC010000195.1:0-9003 GCA_034189805.1 Cyanobacteriota bacterium | reverse complement strand
GGAGAAAGGGGGGGAAAGGGGAAGAAGATGACGCGGAGACGCGGGGACGCGGGGACGCGGGGAGGGGAGGTGAGGGAGATGGGGGAGATGGGGGAGAAAGGGGGGAAACGGGAGAAATGGGGGAAACGGGGGAAACAACAGATATCAGATGACAGATGACAAATTCAGCTTGTGTACCCGGAGAATCAATGCCAGCTCTATGCTAATCGTGAGTTTTCATGGAGTGGGCTATCTGATGTCTGTTATCTGAAATCTGATATCTGTCATCTGAAGCTCCCCAAGCCTCCGAAGCTCGTTCGATGAGACGATCGAGTTACCGAAATGGGTCGCCCTGTTCTAAGATTTTAGAGGAGAATCGGATGCCCGAGCTGAAGCTGAAGCGGAGTGGGTTAAAATTCAAACTCGGGTTCGTCGAAAGATAAAATCGATAAACGTTGAATTCTAAGGCAAAGCTGTGTCAAAAAAACGTGGAAACTGGGCTACGCGCATTTTCATTCTCGTCGGGGCGATCGGTTTTTTGAGCTTTGCGGTGGTTCCGGTGGTGACGGGGATAATCGAAACGCAACAGGCTGCCGATCGCGGTGCGACGGTGGCCGCTCAACCGACAGAGCAGGATAATCGAGCGGACTTGGAAGCCCAGGAACGGGGATACGAGTTGGTGTTGCAGCGAGAACCGGAAAATGAAACGGCAATGCTGGGGTTGTTGCAAGTGCGGATGCAGCTCAACGATATTCCCGGAACCGTCGAACCCCTCGAAAAACTGGCCGAACTCCATCCCGACGAGTCTCGCTACGCAGTACTGCTGGCGCAGGTGAAGCGGCAGGCGGGAGATAGCGAAGGGGCCGCGCAGACCTATCGCAGCCTCTTGACGACGGAACCGGGCAATGTCGATGCCTTGCAAGGACTGGTGGATTTGCTACTGGATGAAGGACGGCCCGAAGCGGCGATCGGATTGCTCGAAGATACCCTCAAGAGCGCGCCTCAAGCCAATCGAGTGGAGTCGAATAGCGTTGACGTGACTTCGGTGCGGCTGCTGTTGGGTTCGGTTTACGCCAGCGAAAATCGTTTTAGCGAGGCGCTGACGGTTTACGATAATACGATTAAGGACGACGATAAGGATTTTCGTCCGCTGCTGGCTAAGGCGATCGTCTTGCAGCAACAAGGAAATCTCGAAGAAGCCAAACCCTTATTTGAAAAGGCGTTGACCCTTGCCCCGGCTGAGTCGAAAGATGCCATCCAAGCTCGCATCGAGCAAATCGATTTACCCAATTCCGCCGTGCCTTTAGAAGAGGAAGTTGGCGAAGACTCCACCAACCTAGACACCGACCTAGAGAACCCCAACCTAGAAAGCCCCAATCTAGAAAGCCTAGAAGAGGAAGAGGCTCCGGCGTTGGAGGATGCTCCGGCTGTGGAATAATCGAAGCGGTGCGTGGGGAATTCGATCGAGAGGACACCCAACAACTGGATCTGCCAAAATTGGCGATCGGTCTGCTATAAGAGAGATGTCTTCTAAAATTCCCCGGCATTTACCCCATTCATTAGATATTAACTGCAAGGAGAACGATCGTGGCTTCTGAGGAAATCGTCCGTTTTTTTATTGAAGAAGGAAAGGAACATCTCGATACGTTAGAACGGGGACTTTTAGACCTCAAAGCGGCTGTGAAAGATTCGGAAATGGTAAATGAAATGTTCCGTGCCGCTCACTCGGTTAAAGGCGGAGCCGCCATGCTCGGGTTTAGCAGCATTCAAAAGACCGCTCATCGCCTAGAAGACTATTTTAAAATCCTCAAAGACAACCCAGTTCCCGTTGACCAGAAACTTGAAAGTTTGTTTCTCAAGGGGTTAGATACGCTGCGAGATTTGCTGGAGTTATTGCAAGGTCCCTTTGGCTTGCAAGAAGAGGAAGCAAACCAAATTGTCGCCGATTCCGATCCGGTGTTCGATCGTTTGCAATCTCACCTCAATGCGTTGGCCAGTGGAGAGGCTGTTGTTGTCGAGGAGACGGCTTCGGCGGGACTTCCTTCAGACTTTACCGCTCAAACGGTGAATATTCTCAAGCAGATGCTCAAGCTTTTCAAGCAAAAAGAATCCTCTGCAAGTCGTCAGAAACTGGGAACGTTTTGCCAGCATTTGAACGAAATTGGTGGGGATGCAAACGGGTGGAGTCAACTCCTCGAAACCGCTCGCAAGGCGATCGAAAATCCCGCCAATCCCTACAAAGTTTTAGCGCCGTTTGCCATTCGAGAAATTAAGCAAGCCAGCGAGACGATCGCCGCAAATCCTCAAGCAACTATTAAGCCAAGTTATAGCTTAACCAAACTAACCGAAATGGAGCGAGGAGCTTGGTCCGGGCAAATTATTATTAGTGCCGATCCCAAAGCGGCCGCCCAAACCCTAATCGCCCAGCTCAATAAGAAACAGTTGATTCGACTGGCAAAGACATTGTACAAAGCCGCACAGTAAGGCAGACCAGAAGCGATACAAAGCGATACAAAAAGCTTGGCAACGGCGATCGGATTTTGCTCGGACTCGCTTGCATCTAACGATACCGCCAACAACGCCATTACCATCGAGTCCAACTCGTCAAAATCGCCCTGGCAACCGGGCGCGCGAGCTAACCCTCTAGGAGTTACAATGAGCCTTTAGGAACGACCCGTACGGTTGTTTCGGTATATTTTGCAATGATTATCTTGCAAGAGGGGTTTTGGCACTATGCTTCCATACATTCTGGCATTCATCATCGGACTCGGCAGTATTGCTTTTTACATGGCAGCGTTTTTCTTTCCGGAAGTGTATCGAAAAGGCGATTTTGCCTGGAGTAGTGTCGGGTTCTTCTATGCTTTAATCCTGTGGTTTTGTGCCGGACGGTTGACGGGAGCGGTACTGCTGGGGCAATCTGCTAGCGTGGCCCTGATTGGTTGGCTCGGATGGCAAACGCTGCGATTGCGCCGGGAAACTACACCCCTCGAAGCCCAAACCCCCATTCCCGACTCCTTGCGCAATGCCAGTTCGGTGACGGAGAAAGTGGGTAGTTTCTTCGAGGCGGGAAGCCAAGAGACTGCAACGGTTCCCCCGAGTTCTGCACAGACCCTGGAAACCACACCCGAAACCCCTCTCGAAACCTCTCTCGAAACCCCCGACGCGCCACCGACGGTTTCCGAACCCGCAGCAATTCCAGAAGAGGCGATCGAACAAACGGAAGTCGCACCAGTCGAAGCGCCTGTAGAAACGCCTTTAGAAACCGCTTCGGAAGCCGATTCCCAACCCGAGGTTGCGACCGAACCCGCAACGGCGGAAAAAGACCCGCCAGAAGAAGTATCTCCTGTTTCCGAAGTCATCGAGGAAGTCAAGTCGGTTTTCGTCCCCCCAGTTCCAGAGCCTTCCGCCTCTCAACCCACTCCCCAAGCGACATCGCCGAAAAGCCGCACGTTTAGCTTTCTCGCCTCGGCGATCGATCGCGTTAAAGGGTTGCTGAGCAAGGATAGCGCACCCGAACCGACACCGCAACCGAGCGCGACGAGTCCGGTTGCCGACGACGATTTGGAAGATTGGGATAGCGACGAGATCGCACCCGAAACCCCGGCTGTCGAAACGACTCAGACGGAAACGGAAAATGCTGATGTCGTATCAACGACACCGGATGTAGCGCAGACTCTGGCAACGGAAGCTACGGTTGGCGAGGTGGAAACCCCCGCAGTGGAAGCTGAAACCCCCGAATTCAAAGACACTGCATCCGAACCCACGGTGACTGAAGTCGAAACCCCCGTAGTGGAAGTCACACCTTCTGAAGTTGAAGATACCGAACCCGAATCCGCAGTTATTGAAGCTGAAACCCCCGAATTCAAAGACACTGCATCCGAATCCACGGTGACTGAAGTCGAAACTCCCGCAGTGGAAGTCACACCTTCTGAAGTTGAAGATACCGAACCCGAATCCGCAGTTATTGAAGCTGAAACCGTAACACCGCAGGCCGAAGATCCGATTCCCGAAGTCGAAGCCTCACTCGAAACCCCATCTGAAGAACCCACTGACAAAATCGAAGACTCGAAACCCGAACCCGTCGCCGCAGAAATTGTTGAAGAACCTGCTCAAAAAACGGAAGAATCGATCGAGCCAGAACCTGCTACTTCCGAAGCCAGCGATGACTCAAATTCGAGTGAAGAAGCGGCGACATCACCCGATCGATCTCAAAACAATCCATCGGGTTTCGGACCGCTCAAAAGCCCTAAAAATCGCCGTAAGAAACGGTAACGCTCGCATGTCGATCGCACGATCCCTTTAGCGTTCCGAACCAAGACGGCGATCGAATTCTCGCTCGGCACTCTCGCACGAACGAAACATTTCGAGCGTAGCATCTCGTCGGCCAAAAACGAGCTGCTCGTGAATTCTCAGTAACACTTCGCAGGCTTGGCGGCTGGACTGCTCTTGCAGCAATTGTCGGTATTCTCCATCGGTACGGCTCGATTGATGGAAAGCCATTTCGGAATCGTTCAACCGCTGCAACATGGCAAGATACAGACAGCGACAGGCTTCGCGGTAGTCTCCTCGTTGTTGGTACTCCCGCGCGCGCGATCGCCACTGAACCACACTCATTTGGGTCTGCTGGGTTTGGGGGGCTGATGATGACTCGCGATCGAACTGATGGGTAACCCAAGCCCAAAGTTTGCGGAATGCAGGCCAAAATTTCCACACCAGCCAAGCAACGAGCAAACAGCCCAGAAATATTGCCACTCCGGTCAGATCGATATCCCAACCGGGGAGGATATCGTCGGCTCGGGAAGGATTTTGGGAAGACAGTAGCAGTTCCAATTGTTCTTGAATCTGTTGTCGGAATTGCTGCAACCGCCAGCCCCAGCTTGTTGTTTCAAAATCTCCCGTCACGATCGCCACCCACGCAACATACTGTTGAAGTCTCTCGAAACCCGCTCGCACTCGTCTCGATCTTATCTTTCTTCCCGACTACGTTCGGTCTGCGGGCAATTTCTGGGCACGTTCTGGCGATTCGATCGGCTTTGAGAGATAACTTCTCCAACTCATTATCGGACATTTATCGGGCATGATGAAATCGGAATGTTGCCAATTGACGCGAGTATGACCATTTATTTTTATAAAGTGAGCGATCCCTACGGCTGTTTCTCCAACTTTTCTCCCCACGGGATTCATCTGGGTCAACAGGACTGGCCGACTGTCGAACATTACTACCAAGCGCACAAATTTCTCGGCACTGCGGACGAACCTCTGATGGTGACGATCCGAAATGCTCCCACTCCAGAAGAGGCGGCCCGGTTGGGTCGCGATCTCGCTCGTACCTGTCGCCCCAACTGGAATCGAGAGAAAACAGCGCTCATGCGAGAGGCGGTCTTAACGAAATTCCTCACTCATCTGGATATTCAACAGGTATTGCTAGGGACTGGAGATGAATCGATCGTCGAAGACTCACCAAGAGATTATTTCTGGGGTTGCGGTTTGGATAAAACCGGGCAAAATCATCTGGGGAAAATTCTGATGAGCGTGCGAGAGGAAATTCGCCATCGAAAATAACCAATGGGAAGACTGGGAGGAGCCAGAGACGGAACGATCTTGAAATTGCAATCGATCGTTGGCTCCCCTCCGGCTTCGGAGGGCTTTTCTGCTTGCCCCGCTCTTTTCTAAAGCTCTGGCGCTAGTTCGATCGACAAGAGAAATTTGAAGTATTCGGACTATTGACTTTTCTGATGGTTGAATCGATCGATTTGTCGGCAGTTGTCGATTAAAGTGTCTAATTACCCGAGCTTAGTCTACCTGTCAATTTCTTAAAAGTAAAGATTAAGAGTCCCCTTCCCTTTATAAAAAGTGAAATTATTATTTATAATGTTTAAACTACGAATTAACATCAGACTCATTCAAAATCGGCAAACAGCTATTTTCGATGTAAACAGCCTCTTAGAGTGCCAAAACAGCCTGCGCTTTAGGGTGTCGAAGATGGAAGCGACTTGCTCTACTGCTGCCATCAGAGCATACCACTTGGAAGGTTCGCTCGAAAAATCGTGTATCTGACTCGATACGAGCTAACGGCGAACGTTAGGAAGGAAGGTTTACAAACATGCCAGAAAGCACGCCAGTACCGCCCAAGCAACTGGAGCGGGAAGTGTTGCTACACCGTATTACCCATCGCATTCGCCAATCTTTAGAACTCAATGAAATTTTAGCCACCACCGCGACCGAAGTTCGAGCGGTTTTGGGAACCGATCGGGTCATGGTCTATCGATTTCGCGAGGATGGAAGTGGAAAAGCAATCGCCGAATCCCTGGGTAGCGATCGCCTACCTTCCCTACGGGGACTGAGTTTTCCCGCCGATGACATTCCCGATCGCGCTCGCGAAATGTTTGTCAAACTCCGAGTTCGTTCCGTCGTCGATCGCCAAGCCAACTCGATCGCCCGCAGTCCCTTTATGGGAGAACAAGTTGGAGATACCGAAGATCGAACCCTCGATCCGTGCCATCGAGAATATCTCTCGGCTATGGGGGTCGCCTCTTCTCTGGTGGTGCCGATTTTGGTCGATCGAGAATGCACAACCGACGATCGACCCGATCGAGATCTCCTCTGGGGCTTGCTCGTTTCCCATCACTCCCAACCGCAAGAAATCTCCCCGATCGATATCGAACTGGTGCAAATGGTAGCCGATCGGGTCTCTTTAGCGATTACTCAGTCCAACCTCCTCGAACGGACTCGGGCCCAAAGTCGGCGAGATACGACCGTCACCAAAATTGCCACCCTCCTCCACGCCCAGCCGAGTATCGAACTTCAGGCGGCTCTCGAAGGCACGGTCAACGCCCTCGGAGGCATCGGCGGTCGCTTGTTTTTGGCAGCCAGCGGTCATCTGGTCTGTTGGGGAGAACAGCCCAAACTCAGCCGCCAAAGTCAACTCGAAGTATTTTGGTCGCAATGGGATGCCACCCAATCGGGCGATCGCATCCATGCCATCGACGATCTTTATGTCGTTCCCCAACTCAATTCCCTGGTTCCGGCGTTTCTGGCAACTTCCATTCGCACTTTACTGGTGCTTCCCCTACAATATCGCCAGCACCATTTGGGCTACTTGAGCGTGTTTCGAGCGGAAATTGAAACCGAGCGCCTGTGGGCCGGACGTTTTAACCCCAACGAAAAGCAACAGCGTCCCCGAAAATCCTTTGAAACCTGGTGCGAGAAAAAGACCGCGCAAACGCAACCCTGGACGAGGGATGAAATCGAACTGGCACAAGCCTTGGGCGAACAGTTCTCGATGGCTGTCGAACAATACCAACTTTACCAACAGGTGAAATCCCTCAATGCCACCTTAGAATTGCAAGTTCGAGAGCGCACCGCCAAATTGAAGCAAGCCCTTCGATTCAGCCAACTGCGCAAAGAAATTACCGAGCGCATTCGCTCTACCCTGAATATTCCCACGATTTTGTCGGCGATCGTCCGAGAGGTGGGAGCGGTACTCAATGTCGATCGCGTGGCGATCTACCAACTCGATGCAGAAGGCTCGGGGGAAGTGACCGTCGAAGAAGTGCGAGGGAAATGGAAATCGGTGTTGGGGCAAACAGAACCCGCAGAATGCTTTCCCGACGAATCGGCGCGAACGGCATTGAGAGGAAGAGTTCGAGCCATCGAAGACACCAGCGATGAAAGTATCGCTCCGTGCCATCGAGAATTTTTACAGTCGCTTCAGGTCAAAGCCAATTTAACCATTCCCATTCGTCACGAGTGGAACGCTCAGTTATGGGGGTTGTTAATCCTGCATCAGTGCAGTAGCACCCGCGTTTGGCAACCAGCGGAAATCGAACTGTTGCAACAACTGGCCAACCAAGCCGCGATCGCCATCGGACAGGCCCAACTGTACGAACAGAGCAAGCAAGCCACCACGATCGCCCGATCGCAAGCCCAACGCGCCCAAGAAGCCCTCGAAGAATTGAAACACGCTCAAACTCAACTGATTCAGAGCGAGAAAATGTCCAGTTTGGGAGAACTCGTTGCTGGAGTCGCCCACGAAATCAACAATCCGGTCAACTTTATCTACGGAAATGCACTTCACTGCCGAGAGTATATCGAGAACTTGCTCGAGATGGTGCAACTCTATCGAGACGGCGATCGAGAACCCGATGAGGCGATCGAAGAGTTTGCCGATCGGATCGATTATGAGTTTCTCGTCGAAGACTTACCCAAAACCATCGCTTCGATGAAAATGGGAGCCGAGCGCATTCGCCGGATCGTCTTGTCCCTGCGGAACTTCTCCCGTTTAGATATTGCCAAAAAGAACCCCGCCAACATCCACGAAGGTATCGATAATACGCTGTTAATTTTGCAATATCGCTTAAAAGCTAATGCCAATCGCTGCGAAATTCAGGTGATTAAAGACTACGGAGACTTACCCCTGGTGGAGTGCTACGTCGGACAGATCAATCAAGTGTTTATGAATACGATCGGCAACGGAATAGAAGCCATCGAAGAGGCGATCGATCGGGGTCAATGTCACCAGCCTACCTTACAGATTCGGACTCGAATGAGGGAAAAGGCGTGGGCGATTGTCGAAATTACCGACAACGGTTCTGGAATCCCCGAATCCGTTCGTTCGCGCATCTTCAATCCCTTTTTTACCACTAAACCCCCTGGCGTAGGAACGGGACTCGGTTTATCGATCGGGTGGCAGATCGTGGTGGAAAAACATGGGGGCAAGTTCGAGTGCCATTCGCAGCCGGGGATGGGAACGACATTTCGAGTCGAAATCCCCATTCAGGCGAAAGCCCGAGAACAGAAGTCGGCGATCTCCGGTCAGTTACCGATTTCTGAAGGAGAGCGATCGACATCCCTCTATGGCAATGTTCGGGAGAGTTGAGAGCTGGAGAGGGGGAGAGGGGGAGCTTACAAGGGAATGTTTTTTAGATTTAGCCATCTGGCACCGGAATCCACTCAGGAGTCAAGGAACCCAGGGGTAATGAAACTCCTTGTATCGCAGTAGCCAAAAGCACTAAAAATCCCCGG
>JAXHUC010000194.1:0-9031 GCA_034189805.1 Cyanobacteriota bacterium | reverse complement strand
AGTGTCGTAGTTGTAAAAGCTGACCCCGATCGAGTTTCCTGGCTTCGGTGGCCAATGGGCTTCGGAGGCTTGGGGACAAGGTGACAAGGGAGAATTGTTATCTTGCATTTACTCTCCCTCATCTCCCTCACCTCCCTCATCTCCCCTCTCTCCATTCACTCGATCCCCTTGCAAATACCTTTCTGCGATTCAGTCAACGTCGGATTGGTCGCCAAATAATCCTTCAGCGATTTACATCCTAATCCCAACAATCGATCGAGTCCGATATCCTGTGACGACTCTTTGAGTTTCTCCAACGAATCCACATCCCAGAGAATAATCGTTTTATCGGCACTTGCAGATGCGAGCTTTTGGCCGTCGGGACTGAAGCTGACCGCGCGCACCCAGTTCTTGTGGGCCGCGAGGGTCTTCAATAAATTCCCTTCCGTATCCCACAGGCGAACGGTATTATCTTTCCCGGCTGTTGCCACAATGCGACTGTCTTGAGAAACGGTAACATCCCAAATCCAATCCGTATGTCCTTCGAGAATCGCGCTAGGTGTGGGATCGAACTGAGTATCGTTCCACTGCCACAGGCGAACGGTGTTATCGCCGCTCGCCGTTGCCAGAAATCGACCGTCGGGGCTGAAGTAGAGCGCGTTGATCCACTCTTCGTGAGCTGTGAATTCCTGCAATAACTTTCCCTCAAGAGACCAGACCTTGACGATGCCATCGCTGCCGGTCGAAACTAGATGCGAACCGTCGGGAGAAAAACTCACATCCGTCACTTCCGGTTTGTGAATGTCCTCAAAGGTTTGCAAAAGCGTACCGTCGCTAATTTGCCACAAACGCATGGTTCCATCTGCCCCTGCCGAGGCCATCAGTTCGCTATCCGGGGAGATACTCAGACTTTTCACCGTCGAAGTATGTCCGGCAAAACGGCGAATCGGTTCGGCCTCGGGGGTCTCGAGAACCTCCTGAAAGTTCCAAAGTTGCAGGGCGTTGTCGTAACCTGCGGTAATCGCAAATTGACCGTCAGCGGTGAAGTTGACACTTCGCATCCCAGATTCATATTCTACGCTGCGCAATAGTTGCGCCCCATCGGGAGTCCAGAATTTGAGGGTATTATCGGTACTGACCGATGCAATCAGGTTATCGGGGCTGAACCGAACCCCTTTGACCCCAGAACGGTGTCCTTGCAAAATTTCCACCACCGCCCCTTCAATACTGCGCAAGCGAATCGTCGAGTCGTCGCTAGCCGAGGCAATGCTTTTACCATCGGGGGCGAAGTCAACACTGCGGACGCTCGCATCGTGACCGATAAAGGTTTTTAGAAGCACTCCGCCCAGACTCCACAGTTTGACGGTATTGTCATCGCTGCCGGTTACCAAGGCCTTGCCATCTGGCGAAAAAGAAACGCTACGCACCCAGTTGGTATGGGCTTCGAGCGGTTCGGCGAAGCGCGTTCCATCCAAGTTCCAGATAATTGCCGTGTTATCGGAACTGGCGGTGGCGAGTAACTTGCCGTCGTCAGAGAAATCCACATCCCAAACTTTATCGCGATGACCGTTAAACTCTTGTCGGGGTTGAGGAGCGATATTTTCTCCCTTCTCCTCTAGAATGGCGATCGCATCCCAGAGTTTCGTTTGCTGGTCGTGGCTGGTGGTGACAAAAGTTCGATCGATCGGACTGAAGGCAATATCGTTGATTTCGCTGCTGTGGGCGGCGAAGGTTTTAAGTAATTTACCCCTTGAGTTCCACAACCGCACTCTCCCCTCACCATCCCCCGTAATCGCCAGTTCGCCATCGCGACTAAAACAAACGGCCCGGACGCGGGAACCATGCTCTAAAGTCTCTAAGAGCTTGCCGTCTTCAACGCGCCAAATTTTCACCGTTTCGTCTTTGGAGGCCGTTGCGACGGTGTTTCCAGCGGGCGAGAACGCCACCTGTCTGACGACATCATCGTGCTTCAAAATCTGCAAGACTTCGCCGTTGTTTTTCCAGATGCGAACGGTATTATCATTGCTCGCTGAGGCGACAAGCGCGCCATCTGGGGAAAATGCGATCCGGTTAACTTGGTCGTTATGACCGTTGAGGCGGTTGCGTTCTTGAACGTTATAGACCGTTTCGCGAAGGATTGCCGTGGTTGCTTCTACCAGGTCATCGGGGAAGTCGTGACTCTCGCGCAGGTGTCCGGCAGCTTGGACGGAGTACTGGAGAGCTTCGATACCGTCATCGGTTAACTGTCTGGCTTCCGACAGGGCAGTCAGGGCGCGGATGTTCTGTTCGCGGGCGTAGTTGCGCTCGACCAGAGCCGTCGCCCGTTGTTTGAGAGCAAACAAGGCCAGAATAGCGGTAGCCACTAATCCGAGGGCGACACCCACGAGGGTCAAGTTCTGTCGCTGCCGCTGCTGGAGATCGCTTGCGAGAATGTATTGGGTATGGAGGGAAGCGGGTTCGGGTTGTTTGTTTTCACTTTGAGCCAACCAGCGATCGGCATTTTTGAGATCGTTACCCCGCAGGGTAAAACTCGCATCGCGATCTTTCTCGTCCCACTCGATCGCCCGTTTGAGGAGGCGAGTATGGTCGCGAACGTAGTCGAGATCGGTATCGATCGTTTCGATGAGTTTTTCAAAAGCGCTCTCAAATGGGTCGATGTCGCGAAAAAAAATCCAGTTGAGTTTGGCCAGTTCTGGATGAACTTTGTCGTAGGAGACTTCTTCGCAGACGATCGGAATTAGGCGTTTGTTA
The DNA here is from genome assembly GCA_034189805.1 of Cyanobacteriota bacterium. Classification (GTDB taxonomy): domain Bacteria; phylum Cyanobacteriota; class Cyanobacteriia; order Cyanobacteriales; family Geitlerinemataceae; genus Zarconia. The sequence continues at coordinate 6,301 of JAXHUC010000194.1, read as the reverse complement.
TAGGCGATCGCATATTCGATTTCCTCGCCGCAGACAACAGAAGCCACAGAATCGGGACTCAGTACGAAGACAAAACTCTCGGCCCCTTCAATTCCCCGATAAATTTCTTGTCGCCAGTCGGCATTGGGTGGAATATCCTCCCAATCCACCCAGACATCGCGTTTAACATTTTTGAAAGCTCGATGCAATTTTTGGACAAAGGTTTTATTGCGGCGGCAATAGGAGATAAAAACCTCGTTCATAGTGGAAAATGCGCGGTAGATGAGTAATACGTTCAGTCGAGAGATTCACGATCGAGCGACCGATTTCGGACTGGCGCTCGATCTAGGGCCCAAATTGAAAAACTCGATAGCCAAGCCGTCCCGAGTTGGCTTCGAGCTAAAATTGGCGTTGGGTCAATAGACTTCAGCAAGGTTCTCGGCTTGCAGAAGTGACAATTTAGTTTAAGGGTAGCCTAACTTCGAGCGTCCGGGTACTTGGGAAGCTCGATAATGTGGCATCTTTGCGATCGGTATTCGGCGGGGGACGATCGCTCGATCGTTAATATATTTTTGAATGCGGACGATCGGACATTGCCAGCCGGAGGAGTGAAATTTATCTGCGTCCTAAAAGTGAGAGAGTTCAAGTCAATGGGGAAGTGGCGATCGGGCACATTCCAAACGATCGACCCTCGATTGCGTTGAGCGCGGCATCGATCGACATTTATCGCTATACTAATCTGATAATCTGAATACTTATTTCTTAGGGCGCTATCTACCTAAAAACGAACGCTATTTAGGGTTTGCACTCTACTCGCCAGATCTCCAACGATAGATGGTTGATTCTAGCTTTACAGATTGGAGATTCGCTCGACAGATAAAGATTTTCAATTAAATGAATGACAGGCTTTAGTGCGATCTACCCGCTTGCATAACAAGCATTTGGTGAGGGATTGAAATGCAGGATATGAGTCTAGTTCCTCCATCCCACTCGTTCGGTTGTAGTCGTTGGGTAAAAGGAGCGAACTTCAACAATATTCGTGCCGATCGATCGGTCGTTCGAGCGCCATCGTCTTAATTATTAAAAGATTTGTAAAGACTTTGAAAAGTATTTATGAAATATTTTTCAAGCCGTAAAAAGGCAATTGAATAAAGTCAGATTCCAATCGTTCTCGAGTTCTTAAGTATCAATTTAACTCACGCAATGCACCAGAAATAGGACTTACGCGCTCGCCACCACAGACGAGATTCGATCGAGGTAATCGTGGGGGTATTACCCCTAAATCTAGAGCTGTTGCTTAAGTCTACCGATCGGTTTTTAACATGAAACAAGTTAAGCAATTTTTAATCCGGGCGATCGCCGCAATAGCTGTCGCGATCGTCTCTCAATCGACGATCTCCGTCAGTCATGCCGAGATGAGTCCCCTCGCACCACCGAATACCGACAGTCCCCGAGCTACATTTTTGCAGTTTGTAGACAATACGAACGAGACCTATCGTCTCTTGATGGAAGCCCAAGAAAAATCCGAGACAGAAGGAGGCTTATTTCACTCATCCGAGGTGAAGGAACTCGCCGCACAAGCTGAAGAAGCGATGGAGCGAGCCGTGCGCACCCTCAATTTAGTGAATGTTCCAGAGGCGAGTAAAGAGCAAGTGGGTTTAGAATCGGCCCTGCGACTCAAAGAGATTCTCGATCGGATTTCAATGCCAGCAAAGGAGCAAATTCCCGATCGAGCCGAGATCGCCGCCGATGCGTCCCTCGTGCGATGGGAAATTCCCGGTACGGAGATCGCGATCGTCAAAAGTAATCGAGGTCAATATACCGGCGAATACTTGTTTTCTCCCAAGACGGTAGAGCGTTTGAGCGCGTTCTATCTCGAAGTACGAGAGCTTCCTTACAAGCCCAATGCCTCTGAAGGCTTTTACGAGTTTTACATCACTACGGCTGGGGGATTGCTACCTCCGAAATGGAGTTATTGGCTACCCGAGTGGAGTACTCACATCTATCGCGAGCAAACCCTGTGGCAGTGGTTGGGTTTGAGCCTCGATTTGGTTTTAGCCGTGGCGATCGTCGGTTGGGTTTATCGATGGCGCAAGGCAAGCCATCTCGATGCTGCAAGTCTTGCGAGTGCCTGGACGGGATTATGCCTTCCGGCGGCGATCCTTCTGGTGTTCTACGGCGTAGAAATTCATATCCGACATATCCTCAATATTACCGGTAAGGTCGAGCGGCTTTCGACCGTCGCGATCGAAGGACTCCTATTTCTTGTCGGGACGTGGTTTGTCTTTATGTTGACCAATGCCATCGGGCGATCGATTATTACCTCCCGTCGCTTTAAAACCAAACCCCTCGAAGCGATGATGGTGCGTAATGGATTTCGCATCTTGGGGGTTTTGGCTGCCGCGACGATCCTCTACTTCGGTGGAGAGCGCTTAGGGGTTCCCGTCGCCCCTCTGTTTGCCAGTCTCGGGGTCAGTAGTATTGCCATTGGTTTGGGGGCAAAACCCTACGTGGAAAACATCATCGGCGGGATTACCCTACTCATCGATCGCCCCGTAAAAGTGGGTGACTTTTGCGAATTTGGGGGCATCACCGGTACGGTGGAGGATATCGGATTGCGCGCGACGCGGATTCGCACTCGCGATCGCAATATCGTCACCGTCCCTAATACCGAGTTTTCCACATCGCAATTGGTGAACTACAGCCAGCGCGATCGTTGTCTGTTGGAGTTGACCCTCAATTTCGATCCCGAAACAACGCGCCAGCAGTTAAACGAGTTACTCGGTGCTCTGCGAAATATGCTCGATGGCGATCCGCGAGTTCTCAAAGAACGGGTACACTTCGTCCGTCTGAGCGATTCTTCCCTCGATGTAGAGATCTTCGCCCACGTAACGATCGCCGATACCTCGAACTATCAAAGAATTCAGGAAGAGTTTCTCAGGGTTCGAGAAGAGTTATTACTCCGAATTTTGACCGTAATTGAAGAGGTTCACATCGAGTTTACCGATTCGTCCCAAACGCTACATCTGTCTCGGGACGAGCAAAACGAGCTAGCCGCCCGCTTCCCATCGATCGAGCTAAACTCCCACGGCGATCGATAAGTTGGAGCCTAGGCCAGTTATGGGGGAGAGGGGGGACGCGGAGAGGCGGGAACGGGAGAAACGGGGGAATGAATGCAAAATTCTTCCTTGTCTCCTTGTCTCCTTGTCTCTCTCTCCCGAAGCCCCCGAAGCTCCCAACAGGGCGATCGCTCAAACCCCCAGTACGGCTTTTGCTGCTTGCAAATAGCGGCGGCGATCTTCGAGACCGTTGTAGCCACCATTGACGTAGTAGGTGACATCTTCGAGACTATCTTTATCCGCATCACCGTTGAGTTTTCGGCTATCCCAGTACCAGCCGGCAACCATCACCGCATAAGGAGCCTGAGCCAACAACTCCGGTTGAGATACAAAATCTAGGTTCATCGCTTTGGAGAACTCTTCATAGTTCGCCCGTCCGGTCAATTGCATTAAGCCGCGTCCTTTAAACCGGACACCATCTCCGGGTTGAGTGTTCCCTAGATCGCTTCGTCCTTCGTAGTCTTCCCCAGAAGCGTACTCTTCCATCGCGTTGAAACAGTCAGACTCGTGAGCGACTTGAGCGATGAAATGGCAAATTCGCAAAGGGGTATTGATTTGGAAGCGCGCTAGGGTTTCGTTAAAGCCAGGGGTAAGTTCCCGCAGGCGATTGGCATCGGCATTCGGGGCAATCTGAATGAGTTGCTCGGCAGTGATGTATTGCCCGGTTGCTGCCCCACCCGGTGCACTCATCGGAGCGGCTCCCATCGCAGCCGATGTCATTTGAGGAGGTGCAGTTTGGACGGATGCGGTTTGAGCCGGTGCGGTTGGGGCTGCTCCTCCGGGTATGGGGTTGTCGTAGAACAGTCGTCCCCAACCGGTTTTTGGACCATCCACCGTCCACCGAGCCTCCATAACATCGCGGGGATAGGTCAATCCACCCCCCTCTTCCGTGGCGTAACCGTCCAACAAGTTGCCATAGGGATCGTTGACAATGTAATCGCCACTTGTAGTGCGACCGATGACCACAATCATATGTCCGCCACCAGACGGTGCTTCCAGCGGTCCGTGATGCAGGATACCAACCACGATCGGCAGCCCACTAGCAAGGGATTCATCGAGATCCTCAAGACCCAAGCTGGTATTCCAAGTGGATTTAATCCCGAGATCCGCGAGTGCCTGGGTTTGGACACCATGGTCGGTTGTATCGCCATACTTAACCACATACTGCTGATAGTAATCGTCATCCCCGCTAATATTAGCCCCCAGATATTTAGCCGCCATGGCACAACTGGATGTATTACAGGTTCTATAAGGATCTATCTCATTATCTCGTTGGGAAAAGTAGGGAACGGGAAGTTTTATCTCGCCATTACTCGCCGGTACTGGAGCTGGAGCTGGGTTTGGAGCTGGGGCAGCGGGGGCAGCTGGGGGAGCCATGCCCATGCTCGAAGTTTGGAAGCCTGTGGGAGCCGCGCCCATTGCCGGAGCCGTGGCAGTAGGAGGAGCCATGCCCATGTTGGAAGTTTGGAAGCCGTTGGGAGCTGCACCCATTACCGGAGCCATGGCATTGGGATTCATGGTATTCGCCGTTGGATACCCGTTACCGGGCAAAATTTCCACGTGGAACGCCCAGACAAACCAGACATTACGGTTTTCCGGACCAATTCCTCGATCGAGGGTGACTTGCAGAAAATTATTGCCGGCATTGACAGAGGACTGCAAGCCGAAGGCATTGCCATTACCGATCCGAATCTTATAGTTATCCGGTAGGGATTGTGCCGGTTGGGGAGCGAGGGTGAAGTCCGTATCCTGACGAACGCGGAGCGTTCCCGCAGCCCCGGAACCTGGAAGAGCAGCCCGTGCCATGGGAGCGACCGGTGCAGCAATCTGCGGTTGAGGGGGGGGTGGGGGTGGCTTGGGTCTGGCGAACAGTTTTTCGTCCTCGGCCACGGCATTGGCTGACTTGATAATTTCTTTGATTTGCTCGTTTTCTTTAATTTGCTGCTGCTGTAGGGCGGCAACGTAGTTTTTGACGTCGTTTTTAATGACACTTTCCACCCGGTTGGCAAAAGTGGCGTAGCCCTCCATATGGTTGAGCAGGCTTTCGTAGGAACCGGTTAATTGCAGATATTGCCAGCCTTCACCCTTGAGTTCTTCTGCCATTTTGCGATAATCTCGCCAGCGATCGCCGTAACGATGAAACTCTTCGAGAGCCGCACTCACGGCAATCACCTGACTCATGAAAAAAGGGATGTAAGGAAACCATCTGGGGAGGTTGTCTCTAAGCTGCATATTCAACCCCACCAAAGCGGGTAGGATTACCCCGCCGATAATTGTCGTCAAGCGCAATCGGTAATGCCATTTGCGCGAGTGACCCGCTTTTTTATCAGCCCACACCACCTGATCGATCCAACGCTGTTTGAGGGACTGTTTGTACAAGGGAGGCAGTTGCAACTGTTCGACCAAATCTCCGAGTTCGGCGCGCAGATACTGTTCGTAGGTTTTCTTCTTAGCCATGAGGGTCTACTTGCAAAGGTGAGTCGTTTGTCAATATTCGAGTCACTGGGGAAGAGAGCTAGGGGCGAGGCTTGCCGGGGAAAAGTGAATCGTCGATTGAAGTGCGGGGTTTGGGGTGTAAAGATCGTCGAAGCCAACGCGATCGCGTCGTCCCATCTCCCGAAAAAGAAATTATCGCAGCAGGCGATAAATGGTACTCGCGCCACCGTAGTAGCCATCAAAATCCGCATCGCTTTCCCACGAGAAAGAAGAACTACCCGAGGAGTTTGAAAGGACTCGACTACAACGATCGCTCAGTCCAACTCCAACGTGAGCTTCTCCTGCGGCAATTACAATATCGCCAGCTTTTGCCGCTTCCTTGGACACCTGTTGTCCCCGTCCCTGTTGCAACGCACTCAGCACCGAGGGAACGTAGTTGGGATTATCCCCAATAGATTGAATGCCGGCCTTCTCCAAAACTTTGTTCATCATCCAAGCACAAGCATTATTGCCACCATCAGGACCTTGGGCACTGGACGTACCCCGCAGTTCTTGGGCTGAGGCGAGGATGCGGGCATTGAGATCGTTGGCGATGGCAGGTTTTTGCATAGTTGGCGGCTGCATGGGGGGGTTTCCGTAGGATGCTGGTTGAGCCATTGGCGGTTGCATGGCTGGCGGTTGCATCGGTGGATTGCCATAGGATGCCGGTTGTGCGGCTGGCGGCTGCATGGGGGGGTTTCCGTAGGATGCCGGTTGAGCCATTGGCG
>JAXHUC010000193.1:0-9085 GCA_034189805.1 Cyanobacteriota bacterium | reverse complement strand
AAAAAAGATCGGATGCATCACATCTGACCTTTCTTGGTTTATGGGTTTGACTTCTGAAGAAACCTAACAGTTATCTAGCTGGAGTTACCTCCGCCACCATCAGCAAGTTTCCATTAATTCGGCATCCGAAGATACCTAGCAGTCTGGACGCATCGCGAAACGGGCGAATCGGCAGTCAGTTTCCATTAATTCGGCATCCGAAGATACCTAGCAGATGAATAAATTTCAAGTCCGGGTTTTAGCACAAACTTTGTTTCCATTAATTCGGCATCCGAAGAGACTTAGCAGTTGCCCACATCTTGAAAAATCAAAAGTTTTGGAACGTTTCCATTAATTCGGCATCCGAAGAGACCTAGCAGTTTTCATAAGACGCAAGAAGCACCTTATTCAGTAGGGTTTCCATTAATTCGGCATCCGAAGATACCTAGCAGCGACACCCCTAAAATTCCGAGACTCCACCATCCTGTTTCCATTAATTCGGCATCCGAAGATACCTAGCAGACTCTTTCCGATCGCGCCCGAGACACCCTCCGAGAGTTTCCATTAATTCGGCATCCGAAGATACCTAGCAGGGGCGCATCCTGAAATGCTTACCCTGAAAGGATCGTACCACAAAAATACAAGCACCTCCCCTTCCATTCGTACAATGTCATACACCCACCCCTCAAAAATCGCTGAAACCCTTACCCCGTAAGGCGCGGGCGTTTTTCGCGTCCTCAAGTCGCTGAAACCCATACTCAGAGAGCTTTCCAGGCATTTTGTGATTTGCAAGATCGATCGCCTCCATCGGTGCTTGTATTTTCACGCCAGACCGCACAATAGCCAAGGTTTCGATCGCTTTTCCTCCCCTGCCGCCCCTCGCGATATAATCGGTGTTCTAACCTGGGATAGCGTCAAATATATTGAAGATTATCAAAGTATTAAGTAAACATGGCGATCGCAATTGATTTTGGCACGAGTAATACCGCTGTTGCCCGCTGGAACCCCGTCACCGAAAAACCAGAAACTTTAAAACTCCCTCAACTGAGCGTGCAGCAGGGTCAAAATCCGCCTCTGATTCCCAGTTTAGTTTATGTTGAAGATGCGGCGAACGGCAAAATTATCGCGGGAAAAACGGTACTCGATCGAGGATTAGACTTGAAAAGCGATGCCCGTTTTTTTCGCAGTTTCAAGCGGGGAATTGGCTCGGACGTTCGAGGTTTCTTGCCAGAAATTGACGATCGCACGGTTACTTTCGAGCAAGTGGGAGAGTGGTTCGTCGCCCAAATTGCCGCAGCAATTCAAGCAGTTCCTTTACCGCTCGACTCCCTAATTTTAACGGTTCCCGTCGATAGTTTTGAATTTTACCGCCATTGGTTGGGAACGGTTTGCGATGGGTTAAATATCGATCGAGTGCGAATGCTCGACGAACCGACAGCGGCGGCATTGGGATATGGGGTAGAAAATCGAGGATTGCTGCTGGTGGTCGATTTTGGTGGCGGTACGCTGGATTTATCCCTAGTTCGACTTGATGGAGATAGTCAAAATAAAACATCCAACAAAACTCCCCTCGGATTTATTTTGAAATGGGGTGATAAATCCTTTGCCGAACAATCCAGTCAGCGGGTAAAAACAGCGCGAGTTTTAGCAAAATCCGGACAAAACTTAGGAGGAACGGATATCGATAACTGGCTGGTCGATTACTTCCACACCCAACAAAATCTTCCCAAAAATACTCTGACGACTCGACTAGCAGAACGGTTAAAAATTCAGTTGTCTTTGCAACAAAAAGCCAGCGAAGTTTATTTCAACGACGAAACTTTTGAAAGCTACGAACTCGAACTCGATCGAGATAAATTTGAAGCCATTCTCAAAGAGCGTCAATTTTTCGATCTCCTCGACGAATCCATGACCCAAGTCCTGCAACAAGCGCGACGACAGGGTATTGAAACCGGTGATATCGATGCGGTGCTGCTGGTGGGGGGAACGGTGCAAATTCCCGCCGTCCGCACTTGGATAGAAGGCTATTTCCCCGCTGAAAAAATTCGCGGCGATCGCCCTCTCGATGCCATTGCCACTGGGGCGCTGCAACTGAGTCAGGGATTAGAAATCAAAGACTTTTTGTACCACGGTTACGGCATTCGCTACTGGGATCGGCGACGCAACACCCATAGCTGGCATCCGATTATCAAATCCGGTCAGCCGTACCCGATGGCAGAACCGGTGAAGCTGGTGTTGGGGGCTTCGATGGAGAACCAACCCCAAATCGAGCTAGTCTTGGGAGAATTGGGCAACTCTACCGGGGGAACCGAGATTTATTTCGATGGCGATCGCCTGATTACCCGTCAAGTTAGCGACACGCAAGCTGCCGTTCAACCCCTCAACGATACCGAAAGCGGTCGAACCATCGCCCAACTCAACCCCCCCGGCAGTCCCGGCCGCGATCGCATCGAAATCCAGTTTCGCATCGACGATCGCCGCTTTCTACGAATTAGCGTCGAAGATTTACTCACCACGGAAACGTTACTCGACGACTTCCCAGTCATTCAACTGAGTTAACGTCAGGCGTGGGATCGGACAGTTTCGGGTAAAGGCCGGGAATGGGGAACGGGGAACAGGGAACGGGGAACAGGGAATGAGAAACGTTAAATACCAACTCTCTCCCCCATCTCCCTCACCTTCCTCACCTCCCCCAGTTCTCCCAACTCCCCATTCCCAAAACTTTTAATCTGATACCCGCGCGAACTGCTATAGGATTAAAAGTTACACAGAATCTTGTTGCATCATGAGTAAGGGAACACTATTCGACAAAGTTTGGGACTTACACACCGTCGGCACCCTGCCCTCTGGTCAAACCCAGCTTTTCATCGGCTTGCATCTGATTCACGAAGTCACCAGTCCTCAAGCATTTGCGATGCTTCGAGAACGAGGACTGAACGTGCTATTTCCCGATCGCACCATCGCTACGGTCGATCATATCGTTCCCACCCAAAACCAAGCGCGTCCCTTCGCCGACGAGTTAGCCGAGGAGATGATTCGCGCCCTCGAACGGAATTGTCAGGAAAACAAGATTCCATTCTATAACGTCGGTTCCGGTCGTCAGGGGATCGTCCACGTGATTGCCCCGGAACAGGGACTGACTCAGCCGGGAATGACGATCGCCTGTGGAGATAGCCATACTTCTACCCACGGCGCGTTCGGAGCGATCGCCTTTGGTATTGGTACCAGCCAAGTTCGGGACGTTCTCGCCTCGCAAACCCTCGCTTTGGGTAAGCTCAAAGTTCGCAAAATCGAAGTCAACGGCGAACTGCGGCCGGGAGTCTACGCCAAAGATGTCATCCTCCACATCATCCGCAAGCTAGGAGTCAAAGGCGGTGTCGGTTATGCCTATGAATACGCCGGGACGACTTTCGAGGCGATGACGATGGAAGAACGGATGACCGCGTGCAATATGTCGATCGAAGGCGGCGCGCGTTGCGGTTACGTCAATCCCGATCGCACCACTTACGAGTATCTCAAAGATCGCGAATTTGCCCCCAAAGGGGAAGACTGGGAAAAAGCTGTGGCTTGGTGGGAGAGCATTCGCAGCGACGACGAGGCCGAGTACGATGATGTCGTCGTCTTCGATGCGGTCGATATTGCGCCGACGGTGACGTGGGGCATTACCCCCGGACAGGGAATCGCCGTCAACGAAACCATTCCCACCCCCGAAGAACTCGCCGAATCCGAGCGATCGATCGCCCAAGAGGCTTACCGTTACATGCAACTCACCCCAGGAACTCCCATTCGCGGTACGAAAGTAGATGTGTGTTTTATCGGTAGCTGCACCAACGGTCGATTGAGCGATCTGCGCGAGGCGGCGAAATTTGCCAAGGGACATCACGTTGCTCAAGGGGTGAAAGCCTTTATCGTCCCCGGATCGGAAGCGGTGAAAGTCCAAGCGGAAGCTGAAGGACTCGATCGCATTTTTGTCGAAGCGGGGTTTGAATGGCGGCAGGCGGGATGTTCGATGTGTTTGGCGATGAATCCTGATAAACTCCAGGGTTCCCAGCTAAGTGCCTCCTCCTCGAATCGTAATTTTAAAGGTCGTCAGGGATCGGCATCGGGTCGCACCTTACTGATGAGTCCGGCAATGGTGGTGGCAGCAGCGATCGAGGGTGAAGTGAGCGACGTTCGCGATTTAATCGGTTCGTAGCTTAAGATCGGAATCGTTGGGGTCGAGTTTGAGATAGATCGCAAGGGCGATTTCTGTTTGCTTTCAGTGGTGCGGTATCCCAGCAAAGAGTGCGAAGTTGAGATTTTGAGCGATTCGTGTCGCGACTAGACCCTAATCTCGAGCTGATGCGTGCGATCGCCAATTCTTCCCAGGGATTTAAAATATCGAACTGCGCTGTTGGGTGAGGACGCATTTCCTCTTCCCGTTCTTTGGAAATCGCTCTTGCGAACCCTTCAGCAAAAGTATCGCACTATCTCAGATTCCGTGCCCCATCTATTCCCCACCTGCAACTACCCCTCGATGAGATCTCGGATCGGGGGATTCTTTGGAGAAAACACCCCATGGTAGATAACCGCAAGCTGGCAGTTATTATTTGGCTCAAAGGTGTCATCCCCCTATCCACCTATATTCTGCAAGTACTGTTGATTGCGCTGAGCGTGAATACCGCATACAACACCTTCGATCGAGAACAGCAGTATGAAGCGAAAATCGAAAACCTTCAGAATTCTTTAGCCCCCTCAGAAAAAGCGGAACTCGATCGAGCCGAACAACAGGTTGAAAATAGTTTTCAACGAGTGGGTTGGGTAGTTTTAGTCACGTCTGCAATCCAGATCGTCTTCGTTACCAACTTTTTTCGAGCCGCAGCCAGTGAAGTCTCGCAACGTTTGGGGAAAACTGTCAAAGAACTCGATAGCTTCTCTAGCGAGATTGCCAACACGATGGCTCTCCAAGAGCAGAATACCTCTCAGCAGGCGGCTGCTGTCAACCAAACCACGACGACGATGGACGAGTTGAACGCATCGAGCCAGCAGTCGGCCGAACAAGCCAGTTCGGCCGCCGAGCAAGCACAACAAGGGTTGCATTTAGCCGAATCCGGTCTCAAAGCCGTCGAACAAACCGAATCGGCAATGTCCGTCCTCAGCCATCAAATGCGGGACTTGCAAGCTCAAATCTTCAACCTCACCGATAAGGCGAACGAGATCGGTAAAATTTCCAAACTCGTCAGCGATCTGGCCAATCAAACCAACATGCTGGCACTCAATGCCGCCGTCGAAGCCGTACGGGCTGGAGAACACGGAAAGGGGTTTGCGGTGGTGGCTCAGGAAATTCGCCAGCTTGCCGATCGCTCCAAAGGTTCGACGAACTCGATCGAGGCTTTAGTGGCGGACATTCAGACGGCGATCGACTCCACGGTGAGCGTTACTAAAGAAGGTAGCCAAATGGTAGACAATGGGGTGGAAATGTCTCAAGAAACCGCTAATTCGTTTCGGGGAGTCACCAGTTCGATCGACAATATTGCCCTCAACGCCCAGCAAATCTCCCTCAATGCCAAGCAGCAAGCCCTCGCCATCCAGCAAGTCGTCGAAACCATGAACAGCATCAACCAAACCGCCGCCGGAACTGCTACGAGTATTAGCCTGGTGAAAATGGGAACCGAAAAGCTCGATCGGGCCGTGCAGGTTTTGAAGAAAATGGCGTGAGGGAGATGACGCGGAGACGCGGGGACGCGGGGACGCGGGGACGCGGGGACACGGAGGTGAGGGAGGTGAGGGAGATGGGGAGACAAGGGAAAAAGTGGGTATTTGACGTTCTGGGTACCCTGCACCCGACACCCCATTCATCATTCATCACTCATCGTTCCCTAAACCCGACACCCCAAACCCTATGCCCCATTCCCATAAATTTTGACCTAAACTCACTTGCAATACAGGAAAGAACAACATGAGTGCTCGAGTAACCACGATTTCTGGACGGGGAATTCCCGTTGTTGGTAACGATATCGATACCGATCGCATTATTCCCGCTCGTTTTTTACGCTGCGTCACTTTCGACGGACTTGGAGAACAAGCATTTGCCGACGATCGCGCGGCTTCTGGGGGCGAGCATCCTTTCGACAAACCCGAATATCAGGGAGCGAATTTGGCAATCGTCAATGCGAATTTCGGATGCGGTTCGAGCCGAGAACACGCACCGCAAGCCCTTTCGCGATGGGGAATTCAAGCGCTTGTCGGTGAAAGCTTTGCCGAGATTTTCTTCGGGAATTGCGTTGCCATTGGTATTCCCTGCGTCACTGCCGATCCCGATGCCGTGAAACAACTTCAAGGGGCGATCGCCGAAAGCCCTCAAACCGATCTCTGTGTCGATCTCGAGTCGATGCAAGCACGCTGCGGGGATTTGACGATCGCCATTTCCATGCCCGAGGGAGCACGTCAGAGTTTCCGCAGCGGTACTTGGGATAGCTGCGGGCAACTGGTGGAACAAACCGAGAACGTCCGCCAAACTGCCGGGAATTTGCCTTACCTCAGTTGGAGTTCGATCGGCGCTTAGAGCTTTAGGGGCTTCGGGAGCTGGGGAGGCCACGAACACTGAGTTTTTCAACGATATCTAAATTCCCCCGTTTCCCCCGTTTCCCCCATTTCTCCCGTTTCCTCCCTTTCCCTCTCCCCCATCTCCCAAATGTCCGAACTGTTTCCCGAACAATGGCCCAGCTTACTCCAACATCTTGGCGATTGGAAAGGCTCTTTTACTCGACTTTCTCCTGATGGCAACGTTCAAAAAGATACGCCGACGCTTGTTTCTTTAGAAGGATTAAACGAAAACAAATCCATTCGACAAACGATACGGCGATTTGACGAGAATTCCCAAGAAATTTCACCGCCTCAAGTATTGCAATATAGTACCCTCAATCGGGGAACGCTATTTTTTGCCAATGGCGCATTTTCCGTAGGGGCGATGCAGTTTAGTCCGGTGTCGGAATTTGGAGCGGAGCTGGGTTTTATTCATGGCGATCGGCGGCTGCGGCTCGTGCCGTTATTTACCAATACCAGCGAACTTTCAAGCATCACCCTGATTCGCGAATTTCGCCAAGATACGGCAGCAACAGAATTACCCCCACTGAGTATCGAACAGTTATTAGGAACTTGGGAAGGGAAAGCAATTGTCCTTTATCCCGACTGGCGATCGCCCGATACCTTTTCTACTCGTTTATTACTAGAAAGACAAGGCGATCGTCTCTCTCAAACGCTGAGCGCGCCAGGATTAAATTTAACCTCAACCGCAATAATTAACGGCTCGATCGTCCAGTTCTCCGGAGAAGAAAATGCCATGCGCGTTCTTCTCTTACCCGATGGCGCATCTTGTACGATTCCTGCCAAAATTACCAACCGCAAGCCGTTCTTTTTAGAAGTAGGTTGGTTGGTTAAAGAGAACCTCCGCTATCGATTAATTCGCCGCTACGACGAGCGCGGAGGTTGGGTTAACTTGACATTGGTGACAGAACGAAAAGTGACGAAGAGTTAGCGATATACTTTAAGTTTTGAATTTAACTGTTGAATTTAAGTTTTTATTTCATAACTTTGCTGCTTTTCAAATTCGTAAGGTCCCATTAAAGCCCCCCACAAACCTTTCCCCGTCTCGGGATCGACACCGCGATCGAAACTTTTAAATTGACCCTCAAGTGCTTCAAATCCTAAAATTACTTGACGGGTTTGATTCAGATATTGAAAGTAGCAGAGATCGCCTTCTTTCGGTTGAGCGATAAATCGATTCTGTTCCCATTTTGCTGTCAGCGTACAACCGGGCAAATCATCTAAAGCATCCACCGTCAACCCCACCAGCATCTCAGGGTTTTCTCCCGCACCTTGAAACTTCTGAGGCTCCTTAAACGCCCAGTATTGCACCCGAATTTCTCCAGAAGAAATGGGTTGCAATTCCAAAATCCGCTGGCGGTAGGGAGGATTTTTGCTGGCAACAGAAGCTTGTTCGGCAAAGAGGGCAATATTTCCGTTGATGGCAACCGGAAGGGGGCGATGCCAGAGATGGAGGTGAACGAACCAAGCTGGTTGGGCAAAGGATTGAGCTTGATTGTCAAATTTACCTGCCAACCACCGAGCAAGTGTTGTTAATAAAGCCAAATCTATCATTTATACTTTGTTATATTGCAGTATTGCTTGATCGTTACTTTAGAATTTAACGAGATTCGATCGCGATTTCTTTAAAAAAGTTTTTATTTCTAGATTATTTCATCAAAAATACGGACGTAACAGTCAATATTTTATAGAGTCTTTATAAAAATTGCGTATATTTATGGAGCATTTATGTTACCGTAATTATTGAAACTCTATCAAAAACGGCTTGTCTATATTGTTATCGGTTGATGCAATATACTCGATCGCTACTTGGCTAAACTTCTGTAAAAATTAGCCTGTAAAAATTGGACTGATGCCCTTAGATTTGAGTCGTCGTTTCGAGCGAATTTTTTGCTCTCTATCTACTTTTAATTCTTTTTGAGTTGAGAACCTTGGCATCAACTAGCTTCAGTCTCTATACATTTCCCGATCGCTCTTTCACTCTGAATTTAGGTTAATATTCGTAACTCAGCCTGCATATTTCGATCGAGTCTTACCTAGATATCTATACGCTCGCTCTCTCGAGTCGCTGTAGTTTTTCGGTACAAAAGCTTTGCAATCGCTTCTGAAATGCTCTTTGACCTTCCCTCGATCGAAGGCATTTTGTATCTACTCTATAAGTTTTTAGCTCAGTGTTATTGCATCAATTGCATAAAAATTTTCAAAGTGGCTGAAGACTTAATAACTAGGATGAGTTTCCTGCCTAGATTGAGAGAGTGTTTCGGAATTATCCGTTGTTTGATGCAAGATATTCAACTCTCAAACAGAGTATATTCTATCTTTTTGAAGTCGGGATTTATCTAGAAAGATACAAAATAGATTTTCTCGATTTACGTAACCGCGAATCCGAAAAACTAAAACATTAAAACCGATCGCGCGTTCGATCGGTCGATCTCGACATGACGTTATCTTCTTTTGATGAGGTTAATGATGGACGTACAAGTACTCAAATTTCGGACAATTGATGGCACGAACAACCATC
>JAXHUC010000192.1:0-9109 GCA_034189805.1 Cyanobacteriota bacterium | reverse complement strand
CATCTCCCTCATCTCCCCCATCTCTCCCATCTCCCCCATCTCCCTCATCTCCCCCATCTACATTTTCCTCTTTTGCCACAATGAACGATCGACCGCACTTTTTCACTGTCCGCCATCGCTGGCTCAAATCTTGGAAAATTTGGCTTCGGATCGGTTTGGCGGTTGCCACCTTTGTTCTGGTCGTTTCCACCACCGCACTCGCCCAAATCCCCAGTGGGGAAACCAGACCCATCTCCGTCGAACTGGATGCGACCACCCCATTACTGCTCGAACGAGAAGGTCGCGAGCTGTACGACGGGGGACAGTTTAGCGCGGCGGCCGATGCTTGGGGAGAAGCCGCTCGCCAATTTGCCGCGCTTGGAGATATTCTCGGTCAAGCGGGAAGTTTGAGCTATCGATCGATGGCGCTCTACGAGTTGGGAGAGTTTGAAGCGGCGCAAGCAGATCTCGATCGGGCGTTGCAGTTGTTGCCTCTCGACGATCGACCCGGCGGCAGAGCGATTCTAGCTCAAGTTCTCAACAATCTCGGACGGATTCAACTGGCGCGGGGCAACGCTCAATTAGCTCTCGACACTTGGCGCGATGCCTTCGAGGCCTACGAGGCGATCGAGGACCGCTCCGGAGCGTTAGGGGCTTCGATCAACCAAGCGATCGCCTTGCAAGCGTTGGGTTTGTACCGTCAAGCTAGCAGTCTCCTCGATCGGGTGGACGCACAACTAACCGACGATCTCGATTCCCGGCTGCAAGCGACAGGATTGCGCAACCTGGGAATTGCCCTGCAAGTTGTTGGGGATTTGAAGCGGGCGCGGGAGGTATTAGAGCGCAGTTTGGTCGCGAGCCGACAATTGGACTTTGCCCCCGAAATCAGCGCGACCCTGCGAGCGCTGGGCAATACCGCTCGGGTTTCCGAAGATCCCGAAACCGCACTGGCTTATTTCCAAGAAGCGGCGATCGCCGCTCGGGAACTCCCCGGTCCGGAAATTTCCGCTCGGTTGAATATCCTGAGCTTGCTGGTGGAACTCGAACGATGGGAGGAGGCGCGCGAGCAGACTCAAATTTTGCGAGATCGCATGGGGTCTTTGCCCATCGGTCGCTCGACGGTTTATGCCAAGGTCAATTTTGCCGAGAACCTGATTCGGCTGGAGTTGCAACGTTCGCCGCAACGTCCGTCGTCCAGCCCCCAAAGACCGACCCTCGAGCGAGGGGAAACTTTTGCAGAACTCGCCCAACTCTTAGCCGAGGCGATCGAAATTGCCCGTACCCTCGAAGATTCCCGCGCCGAATCCTATGCCACGGGTCAACTGGCTCACGTGTACGAGGTGGGCGATCGTCTCGACGACGCGACCGCCCTCACTCAAAAGGCGCTGAGTCTCTCTTTAGGCAATGGGGCGACGGATATTACCGCCAAGTGGGCCACCCAGTTGGGACGCATCCTCAAACGCCAAGGTCAATTCCAAGAAGCTATTTCTGCCTATTCCGAAGCCGTGCGCGCCCTGGGAATTCTCCGAAAAGACTTAGTTTCGATCGACCCCGACATTCAGTTTTCCTTTCAAGAAAGCATCGAACCGGTCTACCGAGAACTGGTGGGGTTGCTGTTGCAATCTCCCCATCCCTCCCAAGCCAACCTGATCGAAGCACGGGAAACGATCGAAGCCTTGCAAATCGCCGAACTCGATAATTTCTTTCGAGAAGCCTGCCTCACCGCACAATCGGTTAGCATCGACGACCTCGACCCCACTGCTGCGGTCATCTATCCAATTATCCTGCCCATGTCCGAGGCAACGACTCCACAAACGCGCATTGAAGTGTTACTTTCCCTGCCTGGGGAACCTTTACGCAATTACAAGACCGTCTTGCCTCAAGAGGAATTCGACGAGACCGTTTCTCAATTTCGCCAGTCCTTGAGTCTTTCGTTTCCCAAAAGCAAGCGTCTGGCAACTTACTCCCTGGTGTACGATTGGTTGCTGCGACCCATTGAAACCGATCTCGAGGAGCGTGGGATCGAAACCCTGGTGTTCGTCCTCGATGGTTCCCTGCGCAATTTACCGATGTCGGTACTCTTCGACGGCGATCGATATCTTCTCGAGAAATACAGTTTGGCCCTCGCACCGGGTCTGCAACTGCTCGAACCTCAATCCCTCGATAACAGCGAGCTTAAAGCCTCCATCGGCGGATTGAGCAAGTCCAGCCAAGGGTTTCCAGCGCTACCTTACGTCGAGTTCGAGCTAGAGCAAGTTGAAGAGACGATCGCCTCAGAAGTGTGGCTCGATGGAGAGTTCACCACCGAAGCCATTCGCGGGGCGATCGCCCAAACCGCCCGTCCCATCCTGCATTTGGCAACACACGGTCAATTTAGCTCCAATGCCAGCGAAACCTTTATCCTCACCTGGGACGGTCGAATTCCGGTCACCGAACTCGGCACGCTGTTGCAATCGCGAGATGAAACCCGCGATCGGGCGATCGAATTACTCGTCTTGAGTGCGTGTCAAACGGCAAAAGGAGATAATCGAGCGATTCTCGGGTTGGCGGGATTTGCCGTCAAAAGCGGCGCGCGATCGACATTGGGAACCCTGTGGACGGTTTGGGATCGCTCCACGGCTAAATTGATGGCTCGGTTCTATCAAGAGCTATCCGTGCCGGGGACTCACAAATCTGAAGCTTTACGCCAAGCTCAACTCTCTTTATTACAACAGCCGGAATACGAACACCCATTCTATTGGGCACCGTTCGTCCTGGTGGGCAATTGGCTGTGAGGGTCTCTCGATCGCCATTCAAGTGTGCGACCTTCCTTAAAGTAACTGATTTGTCAAGTTGTTCTTCGCGGACAATTCCGGGTTTTTCAGATACAGAATGGTCAAAACGCATACCATTCAAAAATTGTTCTAACTTTGATGGATCTTTACATCTACCAGTTTTTTGATAATTTACGATAATAGGATTAAAGGGTGCAGATTCAGATGACTCTCTATCATATTTAGAGATGTGTACCATAGGGAAGGGAACATGCTACAGACAAATCACGACTGGAAACAACCCATTCAACTCACCGCAGCTTTGGCTCTGGCTGCCGGAATCTTCTGGGCCGCCCCCGCGTTTGCCGTGACGTTTTCCGCTCCGGATGGAGTGAGTCCAACTCCGCCACAACCGACCCGTGGCGGTGCGAGCCGAAATGGAGGACAATGTTCGGTCGAATCCTTAGCGACCGAGGGAACACCCACTCCGCTCTTACCGGAAAATACCGATCGAGTTTTGACCGTCGCCGACCGACCGGCGTTTTTCGTTTACGTTCCGAAGACGACGGCAACCGAAGCCTCCTTCACCCTCAAAAATCACGAGGATGAAATCCACTATCAAACGAAGGTCGATCTACCCGAATCCGGTGGCATTATCAGTATTCCGCTCCCAGAAACGGAAGCCGAACTGCAAGTGGGTAATACCTACGCCTGGCTGTTTGAAATCCACTGCGAGCCGGAATTCGACCCCAACAATCCCACGATCGTCGGTTCCGTTCAGCGCACCAGCATCGATGCAACTGTTGCTCGCAGCCTGGCCGAACAAACCACGGTCGTCGAGACGGCTCAGATCTACGGGGATGCGGGAATTTGGTACGAGACCCTGAGTACGCTCGCCGACGCTCGTATCGCTCAACCGAACGAACCCACCCTTGTCGAAAATTGGCAAGATTTACTCGTCTCTGCGGGTTTGGAGGCGATCGCTTCGGAGCCGATCGTGCGCTGAAACGATCGGTCATCGACGGGGATCGCGTCTTGGCCTGGGGTCAAGGGAAAAAGACAAAACGTGTCGCCAGACCGCTTGAATCGCAAATCATCTCGAATATTTCTAACCCTGAAAGTTCCTCAGATCGGAGCGATTTTTGAATTGATGAGTCACGGAGAATTGCCCTGTAGGAGAGAGCAGGATTTGAGAGTCTTGCTCTCTTATAATTTAAGGGGAACGCGAGGAAATCTCCTCTGCTCGAGATCGTGGCAACCCTTGAGATAAGTTGTTACTGACCTCCCTTCTCAAATCCCTGGCATGATGGAAGGGCATGTTTGATGTGGTCTCACCTTAGAGTCAAAATCTGGTTAAAAATTAGAGTTAAAATCTGGCAATGGCGTTTCATCTTAACCACGGCCCCAATTGTGGGGTCTCTTGTTATTGCGGGAAACACCTTCGGCGGATTTGAGTTACTCGAATGGGCCGCGAGCGATCGGCTTTTTCGCATTCGTCCCCAAGAACCGACCGACCCTCGAATTGCCATTGTCGAAATTGATGAAACCGACATCGGCCAGTTAGGACAGTGGCCGATGCCCGACGAACGACTTGCCATCCTGCTCGAAAAAGT
The DNA here is from genome assembly GCA_034189805.1 of Cyanobacteriota bacterium. Lineage (GTDB taxonomy): Bacteria > Cyanobacteriota > Cyanobacteriia > Cyanobacteriales > Geitlerinemataceae > Zarconia. The sequence goes on along the minus strand of JAXHUC010000192.1, from coordinate 4,764 downwards.
CACCGCAGGCAACCCGACGACGATCGGCTTGGATCTCTATCGAGATTTACCGTTAGAACCGGGACACGCAAAACTCGTTGAAGTGTTTCGATCGACGGAAAACTTGATCGGGGTTGCTAAAGTCGTTGGAGATACGGATACCGTCGATCCGCCTCCGGTTTTGGAAGAACTCGGTCGGGTAGCGATGGCAGATTTAATACCCGATCGCGATGGAAAAGTGCGTCGGGTTTTGCTCTCCACCGAAGATAACAACGGTCGAGAGCACCTAAGCCTTGGTGTCGTTCTCGCACTCAAGTACCTTGAAGAGCAAGGTATCTTTCCCGAACCTACCGATAACGATCGCTTTGAATTGGGTCGGGCGCTCTTAGTTCCGCTCACGGGAAAGGAAGGCAACTACAAACCCTCGGATATTGGCGGCTACCAAACGTTTCTCAATTATCGCGGGACGAAAAAGACCTTCGATACATTTTCGATCGTCGATGTCCTCGAAAATCGCGTTCCCCCTGACACCTTTCGCGATCGCATCGTTTTAATCGGAGTCACGGCAATTTCAGCTAATGACTTTGAATTAACTCCCTACAGTGGCGATCGCCGCCTGCAACACCCTCAAATGGCAGGGGTGATTATCCATGCCAATATTACCAGCCAAATTCTCAGTGCCGCCCTTGACGGTCGGCCTTTGTTGCGCGCCTGGTCTCATCCAATAGAGTGGGGGTGGATTCTCGTTTGGTCGTTTCTGGGGGCGACCGGAAGCTGGGGGTTCTTGCAACTGACTCAGTCCGAACGCTGGAGTTGGGGATTGGGAGGGGTAATTTTGGAATTGCCGATCGCGGGTGCGGTCTTGGCGGCGATCGGCTACGGTGCGTTTCGCATCGGTTGGCTCGTGCCGATGGTGGCTCCTCTGGTGGCTTTTTCGGCTTCGGCGATCGCCCTGCTCGATGCCTACCATCGTACTTCCCTCAAACGAGCCAACGCCCAATTGCGCCGCTATTCTCAAACCTTGGAAGCCCGAGTAGAAGAGCGAACGGCGGAACTCAAAGAAGCCAAAGTGGCAGCTGAAGCGGCGAGCTTGGCTAAGAGTCAGTTCCTTGCCAACATGAGTCACGAAATCCGCACCCCCATGAACGGGGTGATCGGCATGACGGATTTACTCCTGACCACTCCGATGAGTCCGAAACAGCGAGATTTTGTCGAAACCCTGAAAACTAGCGGACAAAATTTGCTACTCATTGTTAACGATATTCTCGATTTCTCCAAACTCGAAGCGGGTCAAATGCGCTTGGAATGCGTTGAGTTTAGCGTGACCACTTGCCTCAAAGAGGTGACGGGTTTACTCGAATCTCAAGCTCGTGCCAAAGGACTTCACTTAGCGGCCTCGATCGACCGCCAGGTTCCAGCGACGGTGCAAGGCGATCCCACTCGCTTGCAGCAGGTGTTGATGAATTTGACTGGAAATGCCTTGAAGTTTACCCCGACCGGAGAGGTGAGAATTTGCGTGAGTCCCGCACCGGTCATTGATGACTCTCCCGCGAATGATGATGGCAAATCATCCCCGTCTGCATCATCGATTTGCTTGCAGTTTGAAGTGCGAGATACGGGCATCGGCATCTCCCCCGAAGACCAAAAAAAGCTGTTTCAGTCTTTTTCCCAGGTGGATGCCTCAACAACGCGCAAATATGGCGGTACGGGATTGGGACTGGCGATTTGTCGCCAGCTCGTCAAGCTCATGGGTGGAGAAATTGGCGTATCGAGCCAGATCGGCATGGGTTCGACTTTTTGGTTCGTCGCCCGGTTCCAGGCAGTCGATCGCCAAACTGCTGCGATCGAAGAGAACGGATCGAGCGCCGATATTGCCGATCTCGAAAGTCTCATCCCGTTTTCGGTACCCTCTTACTCCCTACCGGATGCCGATCTGGCGGGGTTGAGGGTTTTGGTGGCCTCGCGCAACCCATCGGACTTACAAATCTTGTGCAGCTACTGTCGGGCGTGGGGGGTTGAATTCGATGTGGTTCGCGATGCTCGCGTCGCGTTTGCTCGTCTGCGCGAAGGCGTTCGATCGGGGCAATCTTACTCGATGGTCTTAATCGATCTTCAAGATCCCCAATTTCAGGGCGAAAAATTAGGACGCTTGATTCGTTTCGATCCGGATTTGGAACGTACTCAGTGGATCGCCACCATTTCCGAAGGCCAGAAAGAGAGTATCGATCGCATTTACGAAGCAGGGGCTTGTGCGTGTCTGCTCAAACCCATTGATGCCTTTGAGTTGCTGGTCATTTTCGATGGTGACAATCTGAAAACGGCTCACACCGAACGAACGCAGCGTCAAAAACGACAGCAGCATCTGAAAATTCTGCTGGTGGAAGATACTCTCATCAACCAAAAAGTCTTGTGCAATCAATTAAAAACTCTCGGTTACTCCGAACCGACTTGCGTTGAGAACGGCCGAGAAGCACTCGATCTTTTAGAGCGAGAGGAGTACGATCTCATCTTGATGGATTGTTTGATGCCCGTTCTCGATGGCTATCGGACAACCCAAATCCTGCGCCAGCGCGAAGGGGAAGCACGACACACGCCAATTGTCGCGATGACGGCGAACGCGATGGAAGGCGATCGGGAGCAATGTTTGGCTGCTGGAATGGATGACTACATCAGTAAACCCGTCGATTTGCAAATTTTGGCCGTAACGCTCGATCGCTGGAATCCTCACCAAAAAGACGAATCCATCGCCAACAACTCCCCCCAATCCGATCGGGTTGCCCTCGAGATGCATTCCGATCTTCGATCGCTCGAACCCCAACATTTGTCGCTTGTTTCGGACCACCACGCCGAGCCGCACGCCTCTCCTCCGGTGGATCTCGATCGATTGCATGGAATTACCGATGGCGATCGAGAGTTTCAACAGGAATTGCTCGAAACGTTTGCCGAAGATGCCCTAACCTGCATCACTAATATTCGGGAAGCACTGCAAGCCGCAGATGCTACGGCACTCGCTTGTGTTGCCCATCAAATTAAAGGCGCGAGCAGCACGGCCGCGATTCTCACGATGCCCGAAATCGCCAAGCGTATCGAAATACAAGCTAAGGAAAACCAACTCGAAGGCGTGGAAGAGTTAATTGTGGAGTTAGAAACTATTCTCGATCGCGTGAAAGTGTTTACCCTAGAAGGAGAGTAATGTAGCTACAGCAAAATCTACAAAATCTACACCTGTAAGCGGCTCCTTCATTCGATAATCTTCAACTCCCGCACCAGGGTTTGTGTCATTTTTGCCAAGCGATCGAGTTGATTTTTGAGTTCTGTGGCCCGTTGCTTGTGGTAGTGTTTTTTGTGAAGTGCCGCTCGCGCTAAATCCTCTCGATCTTGTTTGAGTGCTTCTCGAGCAACTTGCTCCCAAGTCTTCATTTCATCGATCGCATCGTTGTACTCGGGTTGGATGCCGTTCCACGCTTTTTGAATATCGGTCAGGGCTTCGCGGACAATTTTCGAGGCTTCGGGTTGATTTCTTCCTTCAACGGCTTGCTTGAGAGGTTCGTACAATCCTTCGGGATCGATGTGGCTGATGAAGGGAATAAAATTTTGGATTTGCTGGCTGATGCTCGTTCCGGTTTTACACCAAGTGGCAAAATGCTCGCAGTTATTAAAGAGGATATTATATTGCTGCTCTCCCAATCGGCTTTGGGCGCGGGAGATCGTCGTATCGGCAATATAACAAACTTGATATTGTTTCAGATATAGTTTGCCCCCTCGGGTAAAGGTAGAGAGCGAAGTTCGTTCGATGGTTTCGCTGGGTTTGCGGTAGTGAATCACCGTCCCGTCACCGCAGTCAATTCCATGATGTTCGTAAACTCCCTGAAATTTCAGGAATTCTCGCATGACATAAATTTGATCGCCTCGTGCCATACTTGCTCGATCGCGCGCTTCGCTCTCGATCGTAACCGATCGCAAATGTAGATCGAACTCGTACGGCGCAACTCGTGCGGCGCAGCTCAAATAACGAACCAGTTCTCAATCGGTCAAAGCGATGTACGACCGGAATTTTTAATGGGGGCATTTTTAATTTTGAATTCCCCGTCGCGGCACTAGTGAGAGCGACGACCGATTTCGAGAAACCACAAACTCCCCCAGACAATGGCGATCGCCACCACGAGCGAGAACCATGGTGGCAGCGCATGTGGCTCGAGATCTCGGGTTGGTGTCGAAGAACTTTGCCCCACTTCAAAGTAGAGCCTTTGAGGACTTGGCGGCAGTATGGCAGTTGAGATGGCACCCATTATCAAAAGGCTATGTTCGGGATAGTGACGGACGGTTTGGGTCAGTTAGAAGAAAAAGATGCTGACGATCGCGCTGCAATCTCCAGCAGCAAAATGAATACAGCGATAGGAGTGGTGAAATACGACGATGCGGTAGTTTGATCGCATTTCACCGAGATTGAAAGAGTAACGAACCTTTAAGGGCAAACGTATGCTTTCTAACGATACTTTGCTTTTTAACTATGGATCGTACACTTCAATTCAATGTTACGAACCCGACCTGCGGACTATTCGCGATCGGTTAAGCTGTTCGATCGGGTTAAAAGCAGTGAACTCGACACCCGATCGAACTCATACACTATCGCGATCTCCCTCTTTTTCACAGGGGGTGTGGGAGGGTGCTTACAAGGGAATGTTTTTTAGATTGAGCCATCTGGCACCGGAATCCACTCAGGAGTCAAGGAACCCAGGGGTAATGAAACTCCTTGTATCGCAGTAGCCAAAAGCACTAAAAATC
>JAXHUC010000191.1:0-9682 GCA_034189805.1 Cyanobacteriota bacterium | reverse complement strand
GTCGGCGTTCCCTTGCGCTTGTCGGCATTCCCTTGCGTAGGCGGTCGACGCGGGGTTTGACCGCAGCTCACCAACACCTGCGTCCTAGTCCTAATACTCCTATATCTAGACTGTTTCGGACGATCGACCTTCACCCGCGCACCATTCCCCATTCCCCATTCCCTACACCCCTTCAATTTCAGGAGAAAAACCATGAAAACCACGAACGAACCGAACCGAGTTTTAGAAACGATCGCACCGAACCCACCCAAAGCCATTGGATTTCAACCGCAACTTTGGCTGGCGGTTGGATTGCTGGGTGGATTGTTTCTCCACGGTGTCTTATCTCACTGGCCAGGCTCGATCGGTTTTCTCACCTTCGGCAAACCGGCGGTGGCGGCCACCCTCGATGATGCAGTTGAGGAGAACGCACTACCAGCAGCGGACTATCGAGGTGCGCCAATTCCCGATTTCGAGCGGATTTCCTTTGGCAGTTTACCCCCTCTAGAATCCGATGGATGGGTTGAACTCTCCGATGGGACGGTGATGAGCTGGCAAGCCGGACAGCTTCCTGGTGAGGTTCTCACCCTCGGCGGGTTCGAGGACGCATTCGGTCTCGGGCAATTCGACCTGCAATCGATTGCGGCAATAACCGGAACTGCTCTCGATCGGGTTAGCTTAGAAGAATTTACCCCGGCTGCTTCCCAAACCATCGGGGATTTGGCCGCGGCGATTCCCACTCTCGAAGCCCTCGCCGCGAGCGATATTCCTCCCGTTGCCGACCTGCTCGCCCAGTTCGCTCCCCAAGTCGATTTGACTCGGCCGCTTTCGGATGCGATCGCCAACTTTCCCCAGGTTGAATTTCTCAGCCTGGATTTACTGCCCAATTTGGGAGAGTACAACTTACTCGATATTCCCGGTATCGAACTCGCGCCACTGGAGGGATTCAATAACTGGCAAGATGCTCTTCTTCAAGATATTCCCGGACTGCTCGAGGTTCCTTTGAGCGAGTTTCCCACCCCACCGATTCCCCATGGAACGCTTGTTGGCAAAGTCGGTATTGCTTTCGAGGAAGCCGAACGAGAAGCAGAGCGATCGATAAGTGGAGGCTATTCAGACGGATTTGAAGTCAACTGTCAAGGAGAGTGCCCTCATGTCGAATTCGACGCACCGGCCCTGCTTGAAGGTAAGCGCTGGATGACCGGAGACCACCAAGTTCGTGGGGGGTTTGGGCTTTTAGGAGCGATGTACGACGATAAAGAACCTGCCGGTCGCCATCCGTTCGGGTCGGGTTTTAAAGTCGTTCTCGAAACTCACGAAGCCTCTGGAACGGTTCGCCAAAACCTTTATTTCCAAATTTGCGGAGCCTTGACCGGTTGTACGGGTTATAACATCGGACCGATTCCATTTTGGGAGTTTCTCGAAGAGGAGTGGATGTTTTTGGGTGGACCCGAGCTTTCAGCTATCCCCGAACTGCCGAATGTAGATGATGCGTCCAACTTGCCCGGAGATGTTCTCGATACCATCTCGCAGTTGCCCCAAGAAGCCTTAGATACCATTTCTGAACTACCCGAAGAGACCTTAGATGCCATCTTGCAGTTGCCTCAAGAAGCCTTAGATGCCATCTTGCAGTTGCCTCAAGAAGCCTTAGATGCCATCTTGCAGTTGCCTCAAGAAACCTTAGATGCCATCTTGCAGTTGCCTCAAGAAGCCTCGAATCAACTTGCTAGCGTTCCAGACGCACTTGTCGAGCAGCTTTCCCAACTGCCACAAGGGGTGCTAGAGGAAGTGACGCAACTCCCACCCGAAGTTTTGGCACAGATTTCCGAACTGCCACCAGGGGTGTTAGAGGAAGTGGCGCAACTCTTACCCGAAGTTTTAGAGCAGATTTCTCAACTTCCCCAGGAGGTCATATCCGAACTATCTGCTTCTAAATCGCCAGACCCCAACGAAAATACAGCTCAAATACCGACGGCGACAGAAGTTCAACAGATCGATGCCCACAAACTTTCTGAAGCTCTTGTCAATGTTGAAGGTCAACTGGGAGCCAACGGTGATTACGGTTGGATGCAATCGAACTGCTTGGGTGGAAACAACGAGCCTTGCGAAGTTTTATTGGGACGTTACCATCTCTCCAGTCAAGACGAAGGAGTACGAGCTGCGATTCGATCGCGCGAAGGCGGCGAAACCACACTGCATCGCTTAGACGCGGGCCTCCAACTCACTCGAGAAGAAATCGAGTACGTACTTCCTTGGGACCTCCAAGATCGACTTTCTGAAACTCACGTCTCTCAACTGATTGAAGTGGCTCGGACGCAAATCGACCCCGAAACCGAGCAACCCTTTGAAGGCACTCGATTAATCGAACGAGTGGCGCAAATATTTTTTGGCGGCGAGGCGATTCCCGTTGAAGGTGAGATTTCTCTTCTCTCGGGAACTTTGGGCGATGCGGTCGAGAGTACCCTGGCACTTTACCGAGGTTGAGGGATGGACTCGAAAAACGTAAGTACGATCGGATCGCGCGTTAGCCCTCAGACCTCAGCCTGGATTCTTCGTGAGGTTGGACAAAAATTGAAAATCGCGCCATCGCCTTGTCGCGCCAAGCAATCTAGTACACTCCGGCAGAAATAAGTACCTAGCTCGTTCGGCTCGCTAAAAGCTCTGAAACTTCAGATTCTGCTCGATATTTTACTAGGTAAAAATTTCTGCCACGCTGCACTAGTGGTCTGTCAATTAATTATTGACGGGTAAAAAATCTCTATAAAACCAGAACATTAGGCAAGCAAGATACTCACACTACCCGTCAATTAAAACTTGACAAAGCACTAGGAATATACCCGAAAAACAGTCCGTTTTTTGAAGTTCGATATGCGACGGGATTTTGGCGTTTGGTGAATAATCCAGGTTAGCTGACCCGGTGCAGCCGATCGCATATCGCATATCGCATATCGCATATCGCATATCGCATATCGCATATCGCATATCGCATATCGCATATCGCATATCGCATATCGCATATTACTGATAACCGAGCGCCCAATGCTTACCGAAAAACTATCCCACAGATGAAAAGGAGATGGGGCGAGGAAGAAAATGCTCAAAACTTATTGGTCTAAAAGATACATTCAATTCGGGTTGGGAACCCTGGCTCTTGGAGCGATCGGGATGATGTCGCTTGCGTCGGTTTGGCACGGGAGTTTTCGAGAGGTGCGTTGGGAAAACGGACGACTCGAACGGTCTGAAATTGAAGCGACTTTTCTCGATCCAACGGTGGAAAACTCGAACTGGAAAATTGCCCGAATCGAACCCCAGCGCTCGGGGCGTTCTCCGCTATGGATCGTTGACTTTAATACTCCCAGGCTTTGCGGTCGAATGGGCTGTTTGATGTCTGCATACATTCGCGAAGATAAGCAATACAAGCTCGTCTCGAACCTGCTCGTTCCTAAATCCGGTTCGGAGTTCGATTTAACCCTCGATCGAGAGCGATCGCAAAACGGATTTCCGTGCTTGAAGTTGACAGTGCCCCATGGCATTGCTCGAAACCTTAGAACTTATTGTTTTAATGGAAGTTCTTTAGTTCTGGTCTTGAACGAGTTCCAAGGGAGTGAAATTTACTTTTCTCCCAGTTCAAAGTAAGAAAGCCGCGCCCGATTGTAGCACTCAAAAGCTAGTGCTGCTACAGGTCGGTAAAAATGCAAAATTTTGACCATATCAATTCTTACGCCTTGTGAGGTATACCTCAATTCCCATTTCCTATTCTCCGTTTCGGTATTCCGGTGTTCCCTAAAAAAGAGTAAATTGTGAAAACTTCAAATATTGTAATCGGAAAAATAGAATCCCAGCAGTTTAGTCAAATTGGAGAGAAATTTAAAGAGCAGCTTATCACTCCACAAGGCGGATTTATTCTTGCCTGTATTCTCGGTATGATTCTGCTCGATCGATTCTCCGGAGGAAAGAAAAAGCAAGGAAAATTAGCCACCGGATACTTCGGCAGCCAAAAAGAAATGGCACGGGCGAAGAAAAAAGCCATCGAGCAGATTGCCGACCCAAAATGCGATCGGGTGGCGCTATATATCGGGCGAGTCAACCCCTTGACGAAAACCAAGGGACAAAAAGCTTCTCACTTTGCCATTCCTCCTTCCCCCAAAAATCCGGGACGGGGTATTTTCTACGTTCCCGACGTGCAACGGGGAACCTTGGTCTTGGGCGCTCCGGGTTCTGGGAAAACCGTTTCGGCGATTAACCCCATGCTATTTTCAGCAGTCGATCGAGGTTTGCCTATTATTTTGTACGACTTCAAATATCCATCCCAGAGCAAAGTGGCCGTATTTGCCAAGCGGCACGGCTACGACGTTCGCATCTTCGCTCCGGGTTTTCCCGAAAGTGAAGTGTGCAACCCCATTGACTTTCTGCGGGATGCCAACGACGGGGAAAATGCCCGTCAAATCGGCACGGTGATTAACAAAAATTTCAAGCAGATTTCCCAAGGACAAGAAGATGCTTTCTTCGGTCCGGCCGGCGATCAACTCGTCGAAGCAATCCTGATGCTGACCAAAAGCACCCCATACCCGGATATTATGATGGCCGCGCAAATTCTCAGCTCCGAAAAAATGGTGCAGCGCCTCATGGCTGCGGATATGAATCCCTGGATTCGTCAGTCCTTCGGTCAATTATTTTCCTCCGCCAGCTCCGAAAAAACCGTGGCTGGAATTGCTGGGAGTGCCAGCATTATGTTCACCCGATTTATGAAACGCAATACCCTCGGCTGCTTTGTCGGTCAGACCACCCTACCCCTCGACCTCAAAGGCAAGCAGTTAGCGATTTTTGGTATGGACAGGGAGCGACGAGCCGTTTGCGGTCCCCTGCTGTGTAGCGTGATGCACATGCTGATTGCTCGCAACATTGCCAAACGCCGCCAAGACCCTCTAGTTGTCTGCTTGGATGAATTTCCCACCCTCTACTTACCCGATATCGGCAAGTGGCTTAACGAATCTCGCTCCGAGGGATTTTGCGGCATCCTCGGGGCGCAAGGACTATCCCAGATCGAGCAAAACTACGGTAAGGAGAATGCTAAAACCATTACCACCGGGACGAACACAAAAATCTTGTTTAATTTGGGGGAGTACGAAACGGCGCGCAGTTTCAGCGATTTCCTCGGGGATGAAGAGGTTCGATTCCAACAAAAATCTCAGAGCCAGACCCAGGGAAAAACCACCAAGTCCGTCTCCGACCAAGAGCGAACCCGCCGCTTGATGGAAGCCTCGCAATTTAATAAGCTACCACCCGGAGCGTGCGTTTTCATCAGTCCGGCTTACGGTAACAAAGACGAGTCCTACGTCCCGATTAAAAAGCAATTTAAACTCTCGAAAGACCAGCAAGAAATCGAAGCGGACAACGAGAGGAACTGGCCGAAATTGGTGAGCTGGCTGAGTGCGCGCAGCCCTCAAATTATCCCGAGCGATGAAGATATGCAAGGGCGAAAAGCTGCCGTCGATCGCCTCTTTCCCATTCCATCCTCGGATGAAGACTCGAAGGCTTCTCCCATCGGCACTTATTCCGATCTGTTCGATCGCAAAACGAGTTAGTTCTTTGGGAAATGGGGAATGGGAGAGAAGTAGACAAGGGAGAGGGAGGAGATGAGGAAGAATGGGGAAGAAGGATAGAAAGGAAAAAATGGGTAAAGTATCTATTAGAAATCATGAAGATTTAGCGGTATATTAAATGGCTTTTGATGCCGCCATGACAATCTTTTAATTATCGAAGAAGTTTCCCTTTGAAAAACGCTATTCTTTGACTGACTAAATCCGAAGGTCTTCCCGTTCAGTTTGTGCGTTCGGTTTGTGCTAATCTAGCTGAAGCTTGGCGCAAAATAAGGTATATAGCGGCTTCGATCGCTAAACTGAGCGATTGTGAGGCAGAAGCTTTCCAAACTCAAGTGTGGATTAAATTTGCGGTCAAATGCGAGTATTTAGAAGTAAAAAAAGGAAGAAAAATATACGGTATTTACAATTAAGTTATCAGTGGATTTGTACGCATGATTAATAATCCAAAACTTTGGACGCACGGCAAATAAAAAAACTCCCGCGTCTCTCCCCTCTTCCTTGTCCCCCTTGTCCCCCTTGTCCCCCTTGTCCCCCTTGTCCCCCTTGTCCCCCTTGTCCCCCTTGTCCCCCTTGTCTCCCTTGTTTGAGGAAGAGGTCGAACTTTATTTAGTCAGGATAAGAAACAGATCGTGTTAGAACTCAAAGATTTACCCACCCTACTTCGAGCTGGCGAAACCGCCGTTGCCTGTGAAGTGCCCCTTCAGGAGAAGGAGAATTTTTTGCAGTTTGTTTGGGCGCAATGCCGCCTTCCCCATGCTTCCAATTGCTACTTGTGGAATTTGGGAGTGCGCCGCATTCTTCAACTGCAATGGTGCGAATCACTCGGATGGACTCGCCAACCCGTCGCCGGATACGAGCCACCTTCGAGGAGTGCTTCTATTGAAGAGCATTTCTCGATTTTGGAATTCTTGCAGGATTTTCCCGAACCGGGGATTTTCATCGTGGAAAACCTGTTTCCCTGGCTCGATGGCGATCGCGCCGATACGCGCCGGGTCTTTTTAGGGGAATACTTCAGCTCCAGGATTCTTAATCTAGCAGCATCTTTTGAGGAGAGGGGAAATCGGCATTTGTTGCTCCTCGGGCCTCGAGTGACTTTATCGCCTCACCTCGAAGCGGTACTCCCACAAGTCGCGATGCCACCGCCAACGTTATTGGATGTTTCGGCGCACCTAGAATCGCAATTGGTACGGGTCGGAACGCGCGATCGAGTAGAGCTATCCCAGAGCGCTCTCCAGGGGTTGGTGCGAGCGGCGGCGGGGTTGACGTTGGCTCAAGTTGACGCGGGATTGAACCTGATTGCCGAACGACACGGGGGGTTGGATGAGAATAGCCCCCGGTGGATGAGAGATTACAAGATTTCCCAGTTCGCCCGACTCAACATTGAGTTCGTCCCGGAACCTAACGTCCAAATTGGTGGGTTGAAGCTGATTTAAGAGGATTTTGCCAAGTTCGCTCGCCTCCTCGAACCCGAGGCCCTGCGTCACGGCTTGCAAATTCCCAAGGGGGTCATCCTTGCCGGACCGCCGGGAACGGGAAAAAGTTTCTGTGCCAAGCGGTGCGCCCAGATGATGGGGGTGAGTTTGATTCTCGCCGATTGGGGGGCGTTAATGGGGGCGACTCCTGCCGCGTCGGAGGCTAACCTGCGTCGCTTGCTGTATCTGGCTGAAGCCACCGCTCCGGTGGTGCTGTACTTTGACGATATGGATAAAGGGTTGGCGGTTGCCGAATCTAATGCCGATGGCGGTATCGCTCGAAGGCTGACGGGAAAACTACTGACTTGGATGCAAGATCGGACGGCTCCGGTTCTGGTTCTGGCTAGCGTCAATCGCCTTCAATGGCTGCCCCCCGAACTGACCCGACCCGGACGCTTCGACTATATTTACTACGTGGATCTGCCTCAACCCGGAGAGCGTAAAGAAGTGATGCACTCTCATTTGCAGCGATTCGATCGACGCTTTGCAAACGCAGACCCGTTTAGCTTCGAGCAGTGGCAGAGCATTATCAAACGAACTCACAAATGTTCTAATGCTGAGGTGGCAACTATTGTCGCCAAAGCGGCGATACGGGCCTTCTGCGAGGGTCGTCCCGGACGCATTGAAATTGCCGACTTGCTCGCCGAACGGGAAACGGTCAATCCTTTGGCACTGCGGGAGGCGGATAAAATTGCGGCCATGCGCCGCCACGCTCGCCAAGTCGGACTCCCCGCCTCAGCTCCGGATACCTCGCCGTTTGCCCATCCGGTGGTCGAAGAGATTTGTTGAGCGCGCCTCGTACCGGTGTTTGGTTCACAAGTAATAAGTTGAAAGTAATAAGTAATAAGTTTGACAAGAGCTTCAGACGCTACTTCCGCGACGAAGTTATCGCCACAACCCATCTATGGCTAAAACCGATCGCCTTCACCCAAAACCGCCAACGCATCGACCTCGATGGCGACGAAATGCTAGCCCTGGCGATCGCGATCGATGCTACGGTTAAAATCACGAAAAAAGACGGCTGGCGCGACAGTAAACCCAAACAGCGAGAGGTTCGCGCCGCAATTAAGAAACATCTCCCCAACTCCAACAACGAGACGGTCAATCGTATCCTAGAAATCGTCAAAAATCAAAGGGAATATTGAACCCATCGGGCAATGCAGGACACCTCGCAACTTCACATCGGCGAACTGGCGATCGATGTTACCGGCGTTGTCTGAAAAAAGAGCTGAGTCAATTTTCTTTAGCCGAATACGAGCGGACTTGAAGACTTGTCGATCGCTCGTCACGCCTTACACGAGATACGAACGGGTTTGATTTTACTCCCCGGTGCTTCCCCAGCTCGAGACTGCTCAAACCTACCCGAATCTAGAAAATATACCCGAACCCGACCCATCATCCCCCGCTCCACAGACCGGACACTCCCACTCGACGGTCGGATAGTCGTCCCTTGCCCACTGGTAGTCGCACGTCGGACACCGCCCGGTAAACATCGGGTGGTTGTCGAGCAGCCACAGTTTTTCTTCTCGCGTCCAGCGCCTGCGGGGTCGGCGGATAAGTTGGCCGTTGTAATAGCTCGCGCCTTCCTCAAATCCGAGTTTTTCGGGGTTGGGGTATGTTCGGTGCTCGAGGCACGAGTCCCTTGCGGTCCAGATGAGGGACTCGCGATCGATTTGCCGGAGGTGCGAGTTGTATTCGGGGAATTCGGTCATGGGGCTTGTCAGTGGGTGAATGCGGGTCGTTCTCGAAAAGCGTCAGCCCCAGAGAGGTTTGGGGTTATTGGGTAAGATAATATTCACTTATTTTACCCGCTACTCGCGCCAGTACCGAGCCGAATTGCCGATCGCCGTTCGCGCGCGCGACATGAAACGCGAGCGTGGGACAATGAAGCATTGAATCCCAACCGTGCGGGTCGATGTCGCCTCAACTCAACCGATACCCCAAACCCAACCGACACCCATCGGTTTCTCCGGCGTTCGATTTGCGCTACTCGCGCGTCGAGGAGTTTTTTAAGGCGCGCAGTTTTTCGGCGAACACCCAAAAAGCCTACCGTCGCGAACTCAAGCGATTCTTGGAGTGGACCGACGAGCCTTGGAGCGCGATGACCCCTCGGGTTTTCGCCCGCTACAAAGACGACATTCGCTCGTCCCTGGCGGCGAGTTCGGTCAATCGGGCACTTTGCGCTCTTAAAAGTTTTTTCTCGTGGCTGTCGAGGGCTTATCCCGATGGGTTGCCGACCAACCCCGTCGAGACCATCTCCCTGCAAAAACTGCCGTTGCCCCCGGCTCGAGACTTGACCGACGAGACCGTGGCAGCTCTGTGGCAGGCGGTCGCCGCTCCCTCTTCGACCCAGCGGCGAGATGCAGCCTTGCTGGCGGTGCTCGCCCACGGACTGCGGGCGGGTGAGGTGGTGGCTCTGAATTTGGCAGACTACGACGGCATTCGCTTGACGGTGCGCCAAGGTAAAGACGATAGCAGCGGTACCGTTCCCCTCACCGGGCAGGCTCGCACCCACCTGAACGCCTATTTGGCGTGGCGGCGGCAGCAGGGGGAGCGCTTTGGTCCCAACCAACCGCTATTTTTGTCCCACAATCCCGTCAAACCGGGCGGGCGGTTGGGGTATCAGGG
>JAXHUC010000190.1:0-9788 GCA_034189805.1 Cyanobacteriota bacterium | reverse complement strand
GGAAGCAAATTCGGGTCGAACCCGGTCGCTTTTACGACATCGAGCTGTTACACGTCGAACCCGACACCCAAGTCACCATCGATAAGGTGCTTTTAGTCGAAAACGATGGGGAAGTGCATGTCGGTCAACCCTACGTGGAAGGAGCAACGGTGAAAGGGACGGTCATGCGACACTTCCGAGGTCGCAAAATCATCGTCTACAAAATGTTGCCGAAGAAGAAAACGCGCAAAAAACGGGGACACCGCCAAGAACAAACCCGCTTTATGATTGATGCGATCGAACTGGGCGGTTCGGTTTTAGCCGCAGCGGACTCTACCTCGGAACCCACCACCACCGACGCAGCTCCCGAAGCCGCCCCCGAGGCTGTTGCCGAAACTGCGACAGAATAGAGACAGCGCATCTTGCTGCGTTTTGGATCTCGTGGCGGTCGAACTCGGCAAGTCATGCGGGCCCGAACGGGCCGATCGACACTCACTCATCAATCTCAACATTACCGAATCGGAGGACAATATGGCTCACAAGAAAGGAACTGGTAGTACTCGTAACGGTCGCGACTCCAACGCCCAGCGCCTCGGCGTGAAGCGCTATGGCGGAGAAGTGGTTAAAGCCGGAAATATTCTCATTCGCCAGCGGGGAACGAAAGTGCATCCGGGCAACAATGTTGGACGCGGTAACGACGATACCCTGTATGCGAAAGTTGACGGCATCGTTACCTTCGAGCGCAAGGGCAAAAGTCGTAAGAAAGTCAGCGTTTACCCAGCTTAACTTCCAACTCAATAGATGGGGGTGGACATGCAATCTTGCATCCCCTCTGTTGGTTCTTCGACCCAGCGATCGATACTCGATCGCTGGGTCGATTGGGATCTAAAGGGCGCGATACATCAAACTTAGGGTAGCCCAAACACCAACATCGAGTGCAAAAGCATCTTTGGGCAGTCGCAGGGTTTTAGTTTTCGGCAAACTCGCTTGGTGTAAGTCTTCTAAAATCGCTTCGGAAATGACAAGGGGATCGGATAACACCTGCAAGTCGAGCGCTTTGGACGGTAGCGTTTCTAACAGGGCGGCAAAGGTTGCCTCAAAAGGACTGTAGCTAAACAGAACGTAGGTTTTGTTCGCTCCACCCAGGGGACTGACTTTCCACGATTCGCTTGCCGAGGGCAGTATCAGGGTTTGCCCCGGTTCGATCGACGGATAGGTTCGCGTTTGGGCGGGATCGGTACTCAGGGTTGATAAATTGAAGGCGATCGCCCGACCGCTACTATCTAAACCAAATAGGATGAAGTACGTCGGACGGTTGCTGAAGTTATGCAATCGATACTGAATGCGACTGCCGGCCGGAACCGTTGCAATTGCGCCGATCGAGGAGTTATTGAAAGAGAGGCTCGTTTGCGAGCCGTAAGACCCTTTCCCGGTCAGAGTTTGGGTCTGAGCGACAACGCGACTTTCGGGTTCGACGAGTGCCAACTCCACCCCAACGCCCAATCCCGACGAGTTTTCATTGGTCGTGGAAGCCAATCGCTTATCGGCGCGTAGGGTATTGAGTTGGGGAATCAGGCGTTGGATGGCGGTTTTAATCGCCTCGTCCCCCTCGCTCAAACTGCTGAGAATCGGCTCGTGTCCGAGGGAATACAAGCCGTATCCGCCGCGATCGGGTAACGTGGGCAAATCGGCTTCGGGAGCGCTGGCGATCGTCGCTCGTCGCACCCGACCGAACAAGCAATCGGCAGTTTCCCCTAGCGCCACGGTGGAGACGTTGCGAATCGCCGAGAAGGCACTGGTGGCATCGACCCGTTCGATCCGCTCCAAGGTCGAGTCGAGGGCGACGATCAAGCCTCGATCGCGCGGGATGGCGCGTACGGATTCTCGCACCAGTTGTCCGACTTGGAAGGTTGAGTTTTCGGGAATTTCAAGGGCTTGGACTTTGGCTGCCAGACCTTCTTTGGCGCGTACTTGTAACAAAACGGCCGGGGCATCGGTGTCTCCCGTCCCCGTCGCACTCAGAATGGAATTGACCCCGTAGGCTTCGAGAACCCAGGGTGGCAAACCGGCCAACCAAACCCGACCGTCTTGACCGTCTTCTTCCACGGAGAGGACAACCCCCTCAGCCCCAGGGATGGGCGATTGCAGGGGGAACAGAGCGTCTTTCCCATCTTGTACCTCTTCCTCGCAGGGTGGGGCCGTTCCCTTACAAATTTGAGGGTGTTGCTCGTTACCCGCTAGTTGTTCGATGCCGAACGCAGCTCGATTGGAGATAGCGCGCAGCATCGGCGACGATGTCATCTGCCACAACTGCTGGGTGAGAGCGTAGGTTAACACGCCCGCGCTAAAGCCCGACCATTGAGCTTCCATTGCCAGTTCGTTGGGGTTGACCGCAGAAATAGCAATGCCGGGGAGCTTGCGCTGGCTCGAAAAGCGACTGAGGAAGTTAGAATCGCGCCGCAGCTTCGCCTGGAATGCCAGTTCGCCATCTCCCATCTCGCCGAGGGTGGGATTGGGGCGCGATCGAATGCGTAAGTTCCCTTGGAATCCGCTACCGGGATACGTGTAGCTGGTATCGAGTACTGTCAGAACGTTGCTCGTCGGCAGCGATCGCAGCATCAGCCACAATGTTTCTTCGGGCAGATCGTTCACGGCGATCGAGCCTTTGACGGCCAACACCCCATCCACCGGAACCAAACTATTTTGCGTGCGTGCGGGATCGTCGGGCAATTGAATCCGGCTACCGTAACCGCTAAAATGGAAGACCACCACATCTCCCGGTTGTGCCTGTTCTCGAAGATGGGCGATAAAAGCCGTTTCAATTTGCGATCGGGTCGCTCGCTCGTTGGTTAAGGTGAGAATATCGCTCGGTTGGAACCCGAACCGATGAATCAAAAGTTCTCGTTGCAGTGCGACATCAGTGGCGCACCCGGCTAAAGGCACGCCATTATTTCCGTAGGCGACATCGACATATCGATCGATACCGACCAAAAGAGCCAATTTGCGTTGAGTCGGTTGTGCTAGCACCTGGGTGGCGCGATTTCCGAGAGCGGCAAAACCCGCCTCGTTCGTCCCAAGGGCGGCCAGAATCCAGCCTGCCTGTTGAAGAAATCCCCGTCGCTTCATAGCTTCTATCCATATTCAAGAGCCAGCACGTTCTTGCGTCGGTGCTGCCAACTGGCGATCGCCAGTTACGATTTTAGCTCGACGCGATCCGTGCTGGTTCCCGATTCTCCCGCTTACTTCTGCTGCATGGCTCGGGCGAGTTCGGCCGCCACTTCCGGACGAGAGAACTGTGGTGGGGGAAGTTCGCCGCGTCGCAGCATCTCCCGCACTTTGGTTCCAGAAAGGTGAATGCGCTCTTCGGGACTGCTGGGACTGGTTTTAGAAGTCGCCATCGTCTCCGTTCGCTTGCAATAGAAGGCGTGCTCGAACTTCATCGGCACGATTCCCAATTCTTCGGGATCGAATTCATCGAACAGATGTTGGGCATCGTAAGTACCGTAGTAGTCACCGACACCGGCGTGGTCGCGGCCGACGATAAAGTGGGTGCAACCGTAGTTTTTCCGCAACAAGGCGTGGAAAATTGCTTCCCGAGGTCCGGCATAGCGCATAGCTGAGGGATTGAGCGCCATTTGTACCCGGTCTTTGGGGAAATAGTGTTCGAGCATGATTTCATAGCAGCGCATCCGTACGTCTGCCGGGATATCGTCGCTTTTGGTCGCCCCGACTAACGGGTGCAAGAACAAACCATCCACCGTCTCGAGGGCGCACTTTTGAATGTATTCGTGGGCGCGGTGAATGGGGTTGCGGGTTTGGAATCCGACAACGGTTTTCCATCCCTTATCGATAAAGAGTTGGCGCGAATCGACCGGATCGATTTGATACTTGGGAAAGAGGGGGTGGGGGTCGCGCTGTAGCAACCAAACCGGCCCGGCTAAGTTAATTGGCCCTTGATTGTAAACGACAGCAACGCCCGGATGCTTGGTCTCGTCGGTGCGATAGACGTTAACGGCTTCGTGGGCTTTGTTATAACGGTATTTCTGGGTCAACTCCAGAATCCCGACAAACCGACCGGAGGCATCGTCGAGGCGCACCCAACTTCCTTCTTTGAGGGGTTCGGCAACCTCTTCTTCAACGGAAAGGGTCACGGGAATCGACCAGGGCAAACCGTTCGCCAGTCGCATATCGGTGACGACGGTTTCGTAATCGGACTGCTCCATAAAGCCAGTTAGAGGACTAAATCCACCAATGGCGATCAGCACTAAATCGGAAAAGGCCCGTTCGTCGAGTCGAACGCGGGATAAGGAGTCGGCTTGTTGTAGAAATTCTTCTTTCTCGGCAGCGGTGGCAATGCGGTTGATTAGGTGGCCACCGTGGGGGGCAATCGTACTATTGTTAGAACTCAAGACAATCCCTCTTTGGGTTGACTGCAATGGTTTGCAAATGCGGCTGTAGCTTCAGTTGTCTATTCTAAGGGAACGCGCATCGAATTTCTACGCTCGAATCTCTCGGAAAAAAATCTCAGAAGTTTTCCCGATCTCAGAGCGGAATTCATCGCCGGCAAGGGCGGGATCGATCGTCAAAACGCTTTCAATAATACCTTCAAATCTCTTTAAAGAGATTCTCAAAAACGCCTCGAGCCAGAAGCCTTCAGCCAATGATTCGGACACCCTGTTCGTTTTGGTTTGGGCGAGCGCGTTCTGCTCTCTAACGATCGGCTTGTAGTATTTTTTACCTTCAGCCTTGCTTCGGACTTGGCTTTTCGATAATCCCGCCTCCGAGCAATACGTCCCCATCATAGCAAACAGCCGCTTGTCCGGGGGTAATGCCAAATTGTGGTTCGTCAAAGGCAAATTTAACCCGGTTTTCGTCTAAAGGAAGGATTGTCGCCATCGTGGGGGTAGACCGATAGCGGACTTGAACCTGGGCGCGAATGGGGGCAGTCGGTGGGGAGATCGAAACCCAGTTCGTGCGAGCGATCGTACACTCGGGCTGGTAAACTCGATCGCGCTCGCCGACGATAACTTGGTTGCGTCCGGGGTCGAGGGCGACGACGTAGAGGGGATTGGGGGCGGCGATGCCCAATCCTTTGCGCTGGCCGATGGTGTAGTGGTGAATGCCGTCGTGCTGACCTAGGATATTGCCATCGCTATCGACGATATCGCCAGCTTTGGGGGCGAGGTATTTATCCAAAAACGTCCGCATCGAACCGTGGGATTCCACTAAGCACAAATCCTGACTTTCGGGCTTGTCGGCAGTACTGAGTGCGTATTCGGCGGCGATTTGTCGGGTTTCGGATTTGACGTGTTCCCCCAAGGGAAAGACGCACGCGGCGAGTAACTCCTGGGTGAGGTCGTAGAGGAAGTAAGATTGGTCTTTGTTGCGATCGACCGCCCGTAACAACTGTACCCGTCCGGTGGCTTCGTCGCGACTCAGGCGGGCGTAATGACCCGTGGCAATGCGATCGATCCCGAGGGTTTCGCGAGCGTAGTGTAACATCGGAGCGAACTTCACCGCCCGGTTGCACTGGGAGCAAGGTAGCGGGGTGATGCCATCGCCATAGCCCGAAACGAGGTAATCGACAATGTTGTTTTGGAAGAGATCTCGACTATCGACGATATGATGCGGCACGCCGAGTTGTTCGCAAATTCGTCCCGCATCCACCATGCCTTCCGAGCAACACTGCCCTTTCCCCTTCATCAACCACAGGGTAAGTCCCACCACAT
Organism: Cyanobacteriota bacterium; assembly: GCA_034189805.1. Lineage (GTDB taxonomy): Bacteria > Cyanobacteriota > Cyanobacteriia > Cyanobacteriales > Geitlerinemataceae > Zarconia. Next base: position 4,080 of record JAXHUC010000190.1, on the reverse strand, counting down.
CGTATCCTTGGTGGTGGAGCAGGGCGGCGGCAACGGAACTATCGACACCACCGGAAAGACCGACAACAACTTTGTTCATCTTCTTGATTTGCGTTCGCGGAAACAATCTCGGCCAAACGAGTTACGCCAATCTTATTCTGACCGATCGTGGCGAAAACGTGGCGAGGCACGATCGAGATCGAGAAAAGTACGTTCGTTGACCTGAAGTACGAGGAATGCAAACTGCGCGATTTTGACGGATTGTATTTGACAGATTATGGGAGCCTCTGGCTCCCATTACCATCGAGAGATTGACAATCGCGCTTCAATCCCTCATTTCAAGCTGGACTCGCCTTACCTACCTTTTGGCAATAATCCACACCGCATGAATGATTCCCAGAATGTAAAACCCTAAAATCGTCAGCAGTACGTTAATCCAAAAATCTTTACCCAAACCAACTTGTAGAAAAACACCCAGGGGTGGCAAGAAAATCGCGCAGATAATGCGAACGAGATCCATAGATCGACTCCAAAAATGGTATAAGTCCGAATATCTCAAATCTATCAAATTCAATTTTTTCTGGTGTTGGGAGAACCGAACTTATCTAGTACTTTAGTTTTCGGGTAAGATAAATTTGCGACCGTCGCTTCAGTTTTATATATAAATAAAATTAATTTTTCAATCTGTAAAGTAAAGTTTTCTTGATTTAATTATTATAACTGTAATTGATAATGATAAAATAACTCATCTTTTACATAGTTACGCGATCGATAAAGTTTTTGGGCAGATGTATTTGAGACTTGAGTAGATAATGCAATGCGTGCAGAACCCATATCTCGTGCATAGCTTTCTGCTGCATCCATCAGCGATGTTGCCACACCTTTTCTACGGTATGACTCGATAACAAACAAATCGTTTAAAATCAAAATTCGTTTCATTGAAACTGAAGATAAACTAGGATAAAGTTGCGTAAACCCGATAACTTTTTCAGATTGATAAGCAATAAAGATAACAGAGTCGCGATTCTGGAAACGCTCTTTCAAGAAGTTTCGAGCTGCTGTAATATTGGTCTTCTGGTTATAAAATATGCGATATCGATCGAACAGTTCGGATAAAATTTCAAGATGTTCTAAGCTTGCTAGTTTGATTTCCATATTTTACCCTCAATATTAGAAGAGTTAAAAAGAAAGCCTATACTTTAATTGACTTTCGCATATTTGCCTCAAAACCAGATCGCGCTCTATCTGACAGCTGAATGCTAACTCAAAAATCCTCCGTCTCAAAAAACGGTTCGGGCGTTCCCGTCCAGTTAAAATCACTAATTCGCAGAGTCAGAGAACCCACTTCCCGATCGGGATTGAATAGCAAAACGACACCGTAACTGCGGCGACTGTATTCCAAAATATAGTCAGTACTAAATGCTTCCCCCGTGCGCAAGTTAATCGATGTTTGGACGGTGGCGCGCAGGGGACCGACAATTTGTTGGGTTAACCCTAACGTCAGTCGGCGACGATCGACCTCTCGATCGAAGAAGAAGGGAGATTCGCCATCGCTTAAGGTTTCCGAAAAACTGATAATAAATCCGGTGTAGTCGAGAAACGAGTTGGAGAAGTGACCGAACTGCCCTTGAAGACCGACAGTTCCCCGCAGGCTGAGGTTGTAGTCGGGGTCGCTGCGACTGTAGAGACCGCTAATTCCCCGCGCGTTGAAAAACACGCGCACGAAGGGGACGATCGGAATGGGACTGTAACGCAATCCTTCCTCGGCCGTTGCCGGGAGGGGTTCTCCCACCCATAGGAAAATCCCCTTCCTCGCCTCTACAATTCCCTGGAAGCGAACCATACTCGCCCGATCGTTCTCCCGACGCACCTCCCCAACTGGAATGGGACGGAGTATATCGAGGCGGTCGGTATCGGCTTCGATCCAGTTAGCAGATCCTTGATAGCGGAGATTAATACCCGTCGTACCGATGGGAATATCGGGGGAGGTGAGAAGGAATCCAGCGGTTTGGTGAATGGTCCGGAAGCCCAGAGACCCGTTAAAGAGGCGATCGCGGTAGCTGTATTCCGTGGTTAAAGTATGAGTTCCGATTTGTTGCCGTACGCGGGCGCTGGCGCGCAAATCGCCATCGTCTTCGTCGAAAGGGTCGCCATCGGGATCGAAGGTATCGGGGTTGAGATTGGTAAACGAAGCAATCCCGTTAAAAGTGGCGCTTTCCGATAAGGTGGAATTCAGTCGGGCGACGATGCCGAATTGTTCCAAGCTGAGCATGTCGCGCCGATCGAATCCCCGTTGCAGGTAGTATTGAGGACTCAGGGTCAACGATGTGTTGCGGGTTTGAAGAACCTCGAAATCGCGAAAGAGAAACAATCCCCCCCGATCGCGCCCGTCAAATCCAATCTGAATCGGTGTGGGATCGCGAGGACGGCGATCGATAACGAACCGTTCTCTAAATAGGGGCAAGCTAAAGCCATCATCGAAAACGAAACGGGGAGACTCGAGGAGAATCTCATCTTGCAGGGGCGATATCTGGGTGAAGGTTGCGGTATCCGATCGCACCTCAAATTCCGGGCCGAAGGGATCGTTAGTGATGCGCACTTCGTTCCCCTGCCATCCCCCCGGATAGAAATCCACTCGTTCGGCTTCAAAGCGAAAACGGGTGAAGTTTCCCGCAAACTGGGAAGACTCGCTCGATCCCCGTCCCCCCCCAACACTCACTTGCAGCCCACCCCCGGTGGGAGTCACTTCGAGGGGTTGGTTGGCGAGGATGCGATCGCTCAACAGGCGACTCTGAATCGGGTCTGGGTTTTGTGCGGTTTCGGGTGCGTTGGGGTCGGGAGTAACGTTGGAGATTTCTCCCCTCGCTTGAAAAATCGTTCCGGTTTCTTGGACGAGATTGTACCGGAAGCGATCGCCGCGTATTACTTGTTCGGGTTGAGTCAGGGCAACATTTCCTTCGCCAATTGCCTGACGCGATCGCAAATTCACTTCCAACCAATCCGCATCGACGATCGCCCCTTGAAACCGCATCACCACATTCCCTTGGGCAGTAAAAGTATTCCGCTGTTCGTCGAATTCTTGGCGGTCTGCAATCACTTCGATCGGTTCGGGCAACCCCAGGGCATCGCTGAGTCCGCCACCAGGAGGTGAGGGTTGGATCGGACGTTTGAAAGGGTCGGCACTCGGTTCGGACAACATCGGGAAAAGTACGTCCCCAGTCGGCCCAGTTTGGGCAAATTGAGGAGAATCTGAAGAAGTCTGTTGAGCAATGGAGAAAGTTAAATCCCCCGTCAAATCCGCGAAGGTGGAAGGGGGAGTCGGTTGGTTGAGGCGGGCGATATCTGTCGAAAACGCGGGTAAATCCCCGAGATTGGGCATTGATTCGATCGAACGCAATTCCTGGGAAGGCACCTCTGGCGTTGGGTTGTCCCTGGGTACTTTCTGGGTAATTGCAACCGGGGTAACTTCAACCGGGGTCTCGAGGGCGATCGCCGATTCGTCATATTGGGGAAGATCCACCCAAAACTCTGGTAAATCCGATTGGTTCCGATTCGATTCGACGGGACGAAATTCCGGCCGTGGTATCTGTGGAGTCTCCCAGTCACTAGGGGTATCCAAAGCGCGATCGAAACTCAAACCGAACTCTATCACCTCTTCCGATGTTGCCTGCGGAATCGGTGGGTTGAGTGAGGCGCTATCGCTCGAAAAGGTTGGTAAATCGGTCTTGACTCGAACGGGTTCGGCTGGAGGTTCCCAGGATTCGATCGGTGCGATGGGGTAGAAATCTTCCGGTGCGTCTTCGACGGCGATCGTCTCAGTCACTGGCACTTTTGCCATCGGTACGGACTCGATCGGTACTGACTCGACGGGTAGCAAGAATTCCGGTTCCGGTTCTGGCAAACTCGCCTCGATATTCACTGGGGGTAAGTCGAGAGCGCCCGATTCATCGGCCCGAAAGGTTTCGATCGGGGGTTCGATAGTGGGTTCGACGTGAGGCGACTCGTCGAACCCCATGGGAACTGCCCCAGAAGATACTGGAGGAACCCACTTGCTTTGGGAAAAGGTGGGAGACTCGACAACTTTTGGAGTTGGAGAGGGAG
>JAXHUC010000019.1:0-64604 GCA_034189805.1 Cyanobacteriota bacterium | reverse complement strand
TGCTAAACGAGAGGCGTTATCTTCTTGCCACTCTTGAATGGCTTCTCGGATTAACTTCCACATTTTCCTTAAGGTCATTTCTACTGAATTTTCGCTTGACAAGTACTTTAAAGACCTATACCTAAGTTTCTCATCATCTGAGAAATTTAGTCACTATCTAAAGTCATAATTGTACACCTATCTAAAGATAGAGAATTCGTTTTTTACTTTGTTATCTTTTAAGTCCCTCGGTCTAGAGTCACGTTCGGTTCGATCGAGTATAATACTTTTCTACTTCTTCGGATTTGCCTAAAAATACCGATCGAAAAACTTACGATATCTTTTTGAAATCATCTTAATTCTTTAATAATTGGATTTTATTTATGAAATTTTGGAAATTAGCCAGTTTAATGTATATTGCCATTGTGCTATATATTCTATGGCAAATTCGGCAAGTTGTTATGCTAGCGTTTACGGCAATCGTCTTTGCCACCGTACTTAACGCTCCTATTTATCAGTTGCAGAAAATAGGTATTAAAAAGCGAGGCGCAGCGGTAATATTATTTGTGCTCGCCAGCTTAGGAATTTTAATGGCTGTCTTGATGAAGATTTTTCCTCTAGTCTACAATCAGTGGCAGCAGTGGATCGATATTATGCCGATGGGAATCGAGCAGCTTCAGGATAGATATGAATGGCTGAGAATTCCCAGAGTTGAGAAAATGTTAGAGGATATTCAAAGCATCCAAGAAGTTTTGAATCATTTGCAAACCTATGGGAATGGTGTATTTAATGGATTTTTTACCATTTTCTCTAATTCGGTAGATTTTCTCCTGAATGTTTTACTCGTGGTGGTTGTGACATTGATGTTACTGTTCGATCCGCTTTCTTATAAAAAAGCATTTTTAAGCTTATTTCCCTACAGACATAAATCTAAAGTTCGTATCATTCTCGATCGCTGTGAAGAATCCTTACTTGGATGGTTTGTGGGAATTTTGTTTAACATGACTGTTATTATCGCTCTTAGCGGACTGGGGTTATGGCTGTTACAAGTTCAACTGCCGATTGTTAATGCCTTGATTGCCGGATTGCTCACCTTTATACCCAATGTCGGTCCGTTTTTAAGTGTTATTCCACCCGCAGCGATCGCCTTACTCGATGCGCCGTGGAAAGCAGGCTCTGTTATTGGACTTTACATCGCCATCCAGCAAATTGAAAGCAATATTCTGACACCGATCGTCATGAAACGCGAAGTATCGCTCTTACCTGCGGTGACATTATTATCTCAAGTCACGTTCGGTATCTTTTTTGGTTTCTTGGGTTTATTTTTGGCACTGCCACTTGTCGTGGTGATTCAAGTATTAATTCAAGAACTGTGGCTCGATCGGATTCGACCCGATCGAGATGTGGAAAAAAATAATCTGATTGAAACTCGACCGGAATTATTAAATTCTTGAAGTCAATTCTTGAACCGAGCGGGAGATTTCCCCAAATCTGGCTCGAACCGAAGACATTTGCCTCGACCTACGAGACGGTAGAAGGAGTTAAGCCTTGCTTGAAATCGTTAACCATAATCTGCACTTCTGCTTTACTCAAGCTATTTCGCTGCGCGACATATTCGATATTACTATCTAAAACCTGTCCGACAATATGCACCGCAAATCTCCGGGTATAATTCCTATATAAATTCACATAGTCGAGTTCTTCGGTGAAGGTTTTTTGACAACAATTACATGTAAACTGGCGGCGATTCACTTGTAAATAAACCGAATGAGTACTCAGAGGCAAATCTTTGACTAAGTATCGATGATTTTGCGTCACCCGCTCGCTGGTGGCTTGACAGTGAGGACAAGTAGCCCGCTCGGCTTGAGGTTCTAACTTAAAAACGATACCGATACCATCGAGAATTTGGTAGTCACTCACCCAGATTCCAGAGATGCTGAGAAAGCGAGAAATAAGCTTGAGGTAAGATTTGGGTTTCATCTGGTATGCACTGAAAGACAAAACAGTAGATAGAAATTCAACACAATCTCGCACCTTTTCGATTATCAGTGGCGATCGATCTCCGCTGACTTCTTAAGCTAACTTTTTTCTAAGAAAAGGATAAAATATCCTCTTTTTACAAGAGAAGGTTAGATTTTGCTAGAAATCCCTCCATCGGGTATGGCAGTTTTGTTTTCGTGTCGGTTGGGATTTACAACAAAAACTCGGGTGGGGTCACCATCGCACCAACTGCATTCGATCGAAAACGCAATAATTATATGTTCGATCGAACTCTAATTAAACACTATAGATCGAAGCAGAGATAAAAAGAGAGAAAACGTTACCAAAACAGAAAGCAAAATTGCCAAATTCGCAGATCGCACAAATAAATTACGATCGATAAATTGTGTCTGTCAATCCTCCCAAGGTAGACGGGGCAAGCTCGAAACCGACTTAAGAATGAATGGCTACAGCCACGGACGACTGACTTCCTCCAAGCGACTCACCTCGGACGCACTCAGTTGCCAACCCAAAGCTCCGGCATTTTGCCGAGCCTGTTCGGCATTTTTAGCTCCGGGAATGGGAATCACGCCACCCTGACAAATTAACCAATTGAGCGCAACCTGTGCTGGAGTCTTATCGTACTCTCGGCCATAATCGCGCAAAAGCGATAAAACCGGTTCGATTTTAGTTAAACCTTCAGCTTTAAAACGAGAATCCCACTGCCGGGGTCCGGTCGGTTTGGCATCGCCCGAGGAATACTTTCCAGTCAGCAATCCCTGGGCGAGGGGGCTGTAAGCGAGTACGGTCACGCCTAACTCTCGCGCCGTATCGATGATGCCTTTGGTTTCCACACCTCTAGAAAGCAAAGAATAGCGCACCTGATTGACTGCGAGGGGAACACCGTGCCGGGAAAGAATCTCGTGGGCTTCTCGCATTTGGGATGCCGAGTAGTTACTCACACCGATCGCCTCAATTCTACCGCGCTTTACCTCGTCGGCAAGGGCGTTCATCAAGGTTTCTTGAGACATGAGAAACGTAAACGGCCAGTGAACTTGATAGAGGCTTACTTTTTCCAATCCCAGGCGCTTCAAACTATCAGAAAGGGCATCGGAGACAGACGAACCGAACAAACGCCAGGGCAGCGGACCGTATTTGGTGGCAATTTGGATCGGACGATCGCTTTGTTTGATAAATTGCCCCAGCAGCCGTTCCGATTCCCCATTGCCATAAACTTCCGCTGTATCGAAAAAGGTAATCCCGGCCGCCACAGCCGCCTCAAAGGCCTCGCGCACGTCTTGGCTGCCGTAGCCTTTGCCGTACTGCCAAAATAAGGTATCTCCCCAAGACCAGGCTCCAATACCGAGTGGTGTGACGACAGGGCCGTTTGCCCCCAAAGTAATTGCATCCACGATATTTAACATTCTTAACAGATACTCCATCTGTATTGTGGGCAGATGAGTTGAAATCGGGCAAGGTGGGGGAGGGAGAGCTGGGGGAGCTGGGGGAGCTGGGGAGGCTGGGGAGGCTGGGGAGGCAAGAAGCACTGAGTTTTTAAACGATATCCCAATTCCCCGCGTCATCATCTCTCCTTTCTCCCGTTTCCCCCGTTTCCCCCGTTTCTCCCTCTCCGCGTCACCGCGTCATCTCCTGCTCCCCATCACCCCATCTCTCCAACCCCCTCAGCTCGATCGCGCTGTTTGAGAACCAGCAGGGTAATATCGTCGTAGATCTTGTGCTGGCCGACATGAGCGCGCCAGTCTTCGACGATCGCCTGGCCGATGTCCTGGGCGCTCGAGTGCCAAACTCGCTCGATTTGTTGGCACAGGCGCTCCAATCCGTAAAACTCGCGGGCGGAATTCTGGGCTTCGGTAATGCCATCGGTGTAGAGTACGACCCCATCCCCGGATTGCAACTCGATGGTTTTGCGATCGATCCACCGATCGATTTGTTCTTCTAATCCGAGGGGAAAGCCCAAATCGATCGTATCGATGCGCTCGATGTTGCCTCTGGCGCGAACGACGACGACTTCTTCGTGCTGCCCGCTCAAATGTAACTCGCCGCGATCGTATTCCAACAATGCCAGACTGAGATTTTTGTCGGAACTCATCCGGCGCAGGTTTTTGTAAATCGTCCGGTTGAGCACGTCAAGAAAAATAGCCGGGTCGGTTTCGTCGTGTTCGAGCAGCGTCCGCACTGCCGTTTGTACCATTAGCATCAAGACCCCGCTTTCGAGGCCGTGTCCGGTCACATCTCCAATGCCGATGAGTACCCGCCCGTTATGATGGGTGAGCACGTCGTAGTAGTCGCCGCCCACTTCATCAGCCGGTTCCATGAATCCGGCAATTTCCAACCCCGGAATTTGACACAACTCTTGTGAGTTCGGCAGCAGCATGGTTTGCAGTCGGCGCGTGACTTCGATTTCGGCGCTCAGGCGCAGGTTTTCGGCTTGCAGGCGATCGTTAAGCTGGGTAATTTCAGCATTGGCGCGATCGAGTTCGACGGTGCGCTGCCTCACCAGTTGGGTCGTGAGTTGGTGGATGTGGGACTGAGCGACGAGTAGCTGCTGAACGTCTACGAGTTGGTATTCGTTCGGGGCGAGTTCGACGACGAGGGGTTCGTACAGGCTATGTTGCGATCGCTGCAAGCATCTCATCGCCGCTTCGACAATCGGCATCTGACCCGGACAAATTAAAATCTCGCGTTTGACCAAGGCATACAATCGCTCGATCGGGCGACGGGTAAACAGTTCGAGGCTGTAGGGACGACTCATCAATTCTAAAAATTGCCGTCGGGAAATCATCCCTTTAAACTCACCGTTGGCAGTTAAGATGGCTCCTGGCAGCATCGACGAGTTATCGAAAAGCTGGCGCAGCTTTTTGCCTGGAGCTGATAATTCGATGGAACATTGAAATAGATGCAGTCGATCGAGCGTAGAGTCGATGCTAAGATTTTGCACGAACGCCCGAATCTGTGATGGCAACATAGATAACGATGGCGAAAGAGAAAGCATTCGATCCCCAGATGTACGTTGGGCAGGATTCCCTGGGTAACCGGGCGATCGAACGGTCCCATCGAGTGGGAGTCCGGCGCGATCGAACTGCGTCATCCTCTTCAATATGCGATCGGTTGTATCGTCCATGGGTTTGAGTCTCCACCATAACGAGCGGTTCTGGATCTTGACAAGAGAGCTGCGAGTTGGCGGATATACCCCTGAAGGATCGATCGAGGGTCGGATGGTGCGATCGCGTAACAGATGGGACTTGAGAGAATAGTTAACAACAGACTCCGGTACTCTGGATGCCCCAAATCGAGCCATCGGTCATTTCTCGAACGACTGAGTTAACTGTTTTGAGTTGCGTGAGGAACGTCAGATGGGGTTTGAGGAAATGGAGAATGGGAAATCGGCGGTCGAACTCACTTCGAGCTAGCGATATCTCTCTTTTAAATCAAAGCTGCTCGATCTACAATCTCGATCGGGCACAAACGACCGACAGGTCGCGGGAACCGACAATTAAAGCGAAGTGCGATCGTGAATGATAATATGTCGCTTTCGATCCCACGAAATCAGTCCTTGCCGTTCAAATTGATTGAGAATGCGAGTGGCCGAAACTCGACAAGTCCCGATGGTATTGGCTAAATCCAAATGGGTCAGGCGAACGCTCAGCCGAGTCCCTTCCGATACCGGTTGTCCTATTTCTTCCTCTAAAAGCAAGAGAACGTGGCGCAAACGGTCTTCAACCCGCCGACGCTGAATCGCGGCAACGAGTTCTAAAAGTTGTCTCTGCCGCCACGCAAGTTGGAGGACGATACTCGATTGCAGCGAGGGAGATACTTCAATCTCGACGCTGGAATACCAGACGAGTTTGACATCCGAAAGTGCCTTGGCGCGATACTGAGGACGTGCGTGCAGTCCATCTCCCAACCACATCGACGAACCCAACCATCCGAGTATCCGTTCTCGACCTTCTAGAGAAAAAGTGCTCATTTGAACCCAACCCCGACAGACTTGCCAGATACCGCCATCGCTCAGCGGAACGATCTCTCCGCGACGGTAATCGGCCCAAGTCCGCTGTCCGTTCGTTTCGAGTTCGACGGCTTCGGGTATAAATCGATCTCGTGCAAGCATAAGAAATTTAGCCAAAAACTGGGTGCAACAATCTGGGGTAACATTGAAAGGTCGATCGTACCCAACGTGTCATCAGACAAGCGATTCACCCATTAGAAATGTAGCTGAGATTTCAGCAAATTATAGATAGAGTCCAAAATGCGACTCACTGGCTACGATCGAATGAACGTTCGATTAGCGTGCTAGCTTCAATTTGCCAGCAATTGTATCTGACCCCACACTACTGGAGTTGAAGTAATCTTGGGTTAAGCCCAGTTAAAGCTTGACTTAATTGTTTTATTGAAACGGGTTTTGTTGAGATGTAAATCCAAAACGTAAGCATTGGGCCTACAGCCGTCAGCCATCAGTTTGTTTTGAGCCAGGAAAGCTAGAATTTCAAAGGATTTTCGTGTCACCGACTCCCCATCGGGCCAGCAAGAACTCGCGCTTTAACCGATGCGCTCGTGCGTTTTTTAGCGATCGCGCTCTTGCCGTTCGCGTAGCGACTCCGTACGGAGTATCGCGCTCGTGCTAAATGCTCACTCCAAAACAAAACATCTGGCAACACTTCTTTGCGCGCCAGATGTTATGGAAAATAGAGTCGGTTTTTTATCGATTTCGGCAAAACTACCGCCTTCTTTGGCGATCGTAATGGCGATTCCGAGCAATATTATTCTTCGATTTCTCGGTTGTAGTCAATGGTTACCGATTGAGCGTCGGAGGAAACCGTTACTGATGTTTCGATGGTATAGGTATCAGCACCGGGAGTCCTACCTTGGAAGGTAAACGTCCAGCTCCCATCTTCGTTGACGACGTAAGGCGCATCGGAGGAGGGACCGTGCATGGAGGATTCGGCACGGTAATTTTCCAAACCGCCATTGGCTCGTTCGGCGGCTTGACGCGCGAAGTTTTTGGCTCGATTGAGTTGGATTCCCTCCGTGGGAATCCAGACTTCGGAAGAGTTATCGGTGTCGGTTTCGGTGTCGGTTTCGGTTTGAGCGAAAGCGGTTCCCCCACTCAAAGATAGAGTGAGTAGCGTCATCGTCGCCAGGGTAAGTTGGTGGAATTTCATCAGAGTTTTGCTCCTCAATGGGAATCTATATTCAATCTGGGCTTATTAAGCTCTTCACTTCTTCGACGCGAAAATCCGCTCGAAATGTTTCCCGATCGCATTTTTCTTGTGCCACTTTTGCATTTGGATGCAATCGTTCGGCTTCCTCGGTTTTCGGTCGAGATCGCAGTGAAAACTCGATCGATTATAGCTACAATTGTAGATAGGTTTTTGTTATGGAAGACATTAAAAAAATTAGCGCAACTTTCAAGCTCTCGATCGAGTGATTTAACCATCGAATTTAACCCAGCTCAAAAAGTAAGTTGAATATATTGACTAATAAGTTTTAGCTGCGATTTTCTAGGTAGTATAAAATCTATCTAACTAATTTTTTTAGATGTTTTTATTATTATCTAAAATGGCTAAATTGTTTGGGTAATTTCGACACTCAGAAAACTGAAGGCAACAAGTAAAACCTAAAATTTATGTAACAGACTTTCCCAAACATCAATGAATTTTGTATTCTAAAGAAAAGTTAAATCAAAAACGATCGATAAGAGAGAGAACAATTCATGCCTTATTATTGGTATAAAGCTTTTCACTTAATTGGCGTGGTGGTCTGGTTTGCCGGATTATTCTACCTCGTACGTCTTTTTATCTATCACGTCGAAGCCGAAGCCGAACCGGAACCTGCCCGGACGATTCTCAAAAATCAGTACCAGATTATGGAGAAGCGTCTCTACAATATTATTACGACACCGGGCATGGTGGTAACCGTTGCTATGGCAATCGGGCTGTTGAGTACGGAACCCGAAGTGCTGAAGATGGGCTGGCTGCACGCCAAACTGCTATTTGTCGTCTTACTCATCGGCTACCATTTTTACTGCGGCTACTTGATGAAAAAGCTAGCAGCCGATGAATGTCAGTGGGGTAGCAAACAACTGCGAGCTTTGAACGAAGCCCCCACCCTGATGCTGGTTTCGATCGTCATGCTGGCGGTGTTTAAAAATAGTTTACCGACCGATGCCACCGTTTGGACGATCGTTGCATTAGTGGTAGTGATGGCTGCGACGATTCAGCTTTATGCCAGAAAGCGGCGGTTGGATAAAGAACGCCAACTTGCCGAACTCACGCAAGAGTAAGCAGAGACGAGGGAAGTCAAATCCTCTCCGGCAAACCCATTCTGCTAGTAACACCGATCGTACCTGTTGCTAGCAGGACAATGAAACAGCCAATATTCAATCGGAAAAACTTCACCACGGCGATCGTGCTGTACCAAAACCAAGACCCTCGATATATTGGAACGTATACTGCATCAGAGGCGGCAAGCTACCTACACCTTGCACCGTCAACTGTCCGGATGTGGGTTTTTGGTACTCGAGATCGAACAAAACGCGGCGCGAAGTCTTTTGAGTCGATCGTACAACCGTCAGAAACGGGAGTGCGCCTGCTTTCCTTTATCAATTTAGTTGAACTTCACGTTCTGAGCGCCATTCGTCGCCATCATCGAATTTCGTTGAAGAAAGTTCGCCAGAGTATTGCTTACATTCAAAAAGCCTTCAATACCAAACATCCCCTAGCGTGCCAGCAACTCTATACAGATGGAGTGGATTTGTTTATCGATCGCTTTGGTGAGTTAATGAATGCGTCGAACCAGGGTCAGATGGCAATCCCAGAAATCTTGCAGCTTTACCTTCAACGTATTGAATGGGACGAGCGGGGTTGGGCTTATCGGCTTTATCCGTTTGCGCGATCGAGCTTTTCAAAATCGCCCAAATCAATTTCGATCGACCCTTGCATATCCTTCGGACAGCCGGTGCTGGCTGGCACGGGAATTCCCACGGCGATGTTGGCGCAACGATATGTTGTCGGCGAGTCGATTTCGGAGTTGGCAACCGACTATGGATGCGAGCGGCTTAAAGTCGAAGAGGCAATTCGTTACGAACTAGCTCTGGTTGCATGAAGAATGAAGTTGCCATTATCTTTTTTGTCGATCGGTCTCTGGGCAAAACTCATGTGGTGAAAGCACTTCGGGAGATCGGAGAGTCCGTTGAGGCTCATGACGACCATTTCGATCGAGCAGAAGCAGATAGCGTGTGGTTACAAGCTGTAGCAGCGCGGGATTGGGTAGTTTTAACCGCTGATAAAAGAATTGCCTATCGTCGCTTAGAACGGATGGCGATCGAGCAGGCACGAGCAAAAGTCTTTGTTTTAGTATCGGGGAATCTGTCGGGTCCGGAAATGGCCGCCATCTTTGCGAAAGCAGTAACAGCCATCAAACGTTTTACTTGGCAAACTGCTGCGCCTTTTATTGCTAAGGTTTACAAAGATGGTCGAGTCAAGGCTTGGAAGTAGGGTCTGCTCTTAACCTTTCCCTCACCGCTGCTGCCGCATTTTCGGATTGACGAACTCGTTCAACCCTTCTCCCAACAACGATAACCCCACCACCATCAGCGTCATCGTCAATCCCGGAAAAAAGGCCGTCCACCAAATCCCCGTCGGCAGGGCTTCGAGGGCTTGGCGCAAATCGTTGCCCCACTCTGGGGTTTGTTCGGGCAGTCCCAATCCCAAAAATCCCAATCCTCCCAAAATCAAGATGGCATCGGCGGCGTTGAGGGTGAGTAATACCGGGACGCTTTGAATCACGTTAAGGAAGAGGTAGCGCGAGAGAACCCGCCAGGTGGAAGCCCCCATCGCCTGGGCCGCCTCGACAAATAACTCGGTTTTAACGCTGGTGGTGTGGTTGCGGACGACGCGGTAGTATTGGGGTACGTAGGCAATACTCAGGGCGATCGCCGCGTTGAAAATCCCTCGCCCCACCACGAATGCCAGCGTCAGGGACAACAGCAACCCCGGCAGGGTATAAATCGTATCCATGACGAAAATTAAAATGCGATCGAGCTTTCCCCCTAAATAACCGCTCGCCAAACCGAGGGGAACGCCGATACACGCACTCAAGGCCGTTGCCATCACCACCACTTGCAAGGCGGCTTGAGTGCCGAAGAGAGTGCGGGAAAACACGTCGTAGCCCTGGCGCGTCGTCCCGAACCAATGGGTTGCAGAGGGGGGATCGTGGATGGGATTGCTCAGGAGTTCCGTCGGGCTTTGTATCCACCCCCAAGCTTGCAAGAGGGGGGCGAACAGAGCGAAGAAGACGAAGAGTAAGGTAATTGCCAGACCGACTGCCGTCATCTGCATCGAAAGGCTGGGGCGCTTGCCCGATGACCGAAATTGAGGAAGTCGGAGTTTGCTCGAAGCCACGATCGTACTTATCCCTAGCATTAATCTCTAAAGGGTACTCGATCGGCTCTACTTTTGCTAGCTCGTTACCGAATCAGGAGGAAACCGAGGCGCGATCGTCTGTAACGGCAACCTCCGGTGGCACATTTTCCGGACGGTAACCGTAAAAATCGACTCGGTAGTCCGTGATGCGTACCCCCGTTTCCCGTTCGATGCGATCGAGCAAATCTGGGGGGAGTTGAACGTGGAGATCGACGATTTGTCCGGTATCGAGACAGTTGAGGTGCGAGTGGGAATCGCTGATGTGACCGTACAATCGACCGTCTGCTCTTTCGATGCACTCGATGATATTCTGGTTCGAGAGCGCTTCGAGATTTTGATAGACGGAGGTGTGACCGATTTCTTTGCCTTGGCGATTGAGGCGATCGTAAATTTCTCGCGCCGAAAGGTGTTCGCCCGTCTCCCACAAGAGTTCGAGGATAAAACGGCGCTGACGGCTGAGCCTCATTCCCAGAGACTGACACCGATTGAAAGCATCTTCTAACGAACGAATGGGTTTCACGATAACCGCCTCATCTTTATATCTATTATTAAAAAAGGTTCGAGATTTTTGGGGGGTGAGTTTTCGCGCGGGAAACGAACTCAACGGTTGGGCACTTCCATCTCGGGGAAAGTCGCACTCGAAATCCGGATTTTTGTTTATCTTATAGCTTGGCGAGCCGATCTGTGTCGCCTTGTAGATCATTCTACCGTAGGATTTTGGGGAGCGTTGTCTCGATGCCCGCTTGCGAGAACCCTCGAGTGGGTCTATGGTTTGGGTGAGTTGGCTTTTTTCAGGCGGTGCGTCCGAAAGTGAGGAAAACCAGATAATTGACCTTCTGTGAGGATGTCTGCGGACTCAAATCGACTGAAAATAAACGACCCGTTCGCGTTGGTTGGCGATCGATTGTCGATTGTTTTTTGTAGAGTGAGGAAAAGCATCGATCGGGCAACCGAGTTCAACTCGGCAACGCCTCTCTACCGTTTACTTGATTTGCGATGACCATTACGATTACCCTCGATGGCAACTCCGTCCGGACTCTCGATCTCTCGGCGGCAAGTGCTGCGATCGATCCCATTCTCGCTCGCAAGGCGTTGGCTGAATCCGAACAGTCGCTTCAATTTGAAATCGACTACCCCCGCGAACCGAACGACCCTCGCGAACTCTCGGAAATTCCCGAGGTCCGCCTGTGGTTTATCCGTTTGGACGCGCAATATCCCTGGCTGCCGATTTTGCTCGACTGGAAAGCGGGGGAACTCGCGCGGTACGTGGCGATGTTGGTTCCCCACGAGTTTCACCGCACCGAAGGCATTCAGTACAACCCCGAGGCGCTGGAAATCTTTTTGATGCACAAAATTTTCGCGATCGCCATTTGGTTGGAACAACAGGATCTTCCGAGTAAGTCTCGCCTAAAATCGATGGCGCAAATGCTCGGCTACGAGTTGGATGATGGGTTGTTCGATGTGGTTTGTTTGGGGTAAGTTGGCTCGGGATTTGGCTCGGGGCGATCGCTTTGCAGCCATGCCACGATCTCATCGGGTAGCTCTTGTCGGCAACGTCGGGTGGGTTCGATGCAAACGTGGCGGGTGAGAGCTTGGGCGACTTTGCGCCCTTTCCCATCCGGTTCGACGCTTGCCTCGGTCATTTCATCGGTCATTTCAAAGGTAATCTCAAACTCGCTGGGGGTGAGAATTTGCGGGTGCAGCCACACCCGCACTCGATCGCCGCAGAAGAGGGGACGATAAAAATCGACGCTGGCATGGACGATGGGAATGGCGGCCGTAGGATTGCTAAAAAACGAGCGTAAATCGATACCACTATTGCCCAGAGCGGCTTCGTAGGCTTCGTGGCAGATAGCCAGCAGATTGGCAAAGTAAACGACCCCCGCAGCATCCGTATCTCGGAAGTAAATCGTCCGGGTGTAGCTGTACTTGTCGATCATGGGACAGATTTACCGGATCTGACTGGCTTAGAGGGTGTAGCGATCGGCTGTTTCTGGCGCTTGAGATTGAGTTTTGCAAAGATTTTCCGAGAACTTACCCACTTACCCTTCACAAAATAGGGTAGTTTCTGTTACGATGCGAATTAGTAGGTGTAGACGAGGTTTTCGCAAATCACCTTTCAACACAAGTATTGGAATTACGAAAACCCGATCTTATTTACTAGTTGCTTGCTTGACACTCGCCCTTACCAATTTGCTCCGGTAGGGGCTTTTTGTTTCAGTGCTCGACTACTATTCTACACTCTCCATCTGAGGCCGATTCGTTTTTGTGAGGCGACTTCATCTAAACTTCATTGTTTTTTGAAGCTTTCTTAAAGGAGATCGCAGTTGCGATCGGGATAACATATTTTTTTGCCGTTTTAGTGTATGCACATCAAGTTCCACCGATCGTCTACAGGCTGAAGATCGGTGAAACAATTCGACACATCCAAAACCATTCCCCTCGAAGACGGGTGGTTGAATGTAGAAGCTTCGACGAAATCGATGACTTTTCTTGACTAAACGGGGATCGAACGTTTTAGCTGCTTGCGCACGAACTTCATTTTTGTTTGAGAACCAGCAACGAAATGTCGTCGTATACTTTTTGAGTGCCAATATGTTGTCGGACATCGGCAATAACGGCTCGTCGAACTTCCGTCGCCGATCGCTGCCAATTTCGACTGACGACCTCACACAACCGTTCTAAACCGTAGAATTGACGATCGAGGTTTTCCGCTTCGGTAATTCCATCGGTATAGAGGACAATACCATCTCCGGGATTGAGATGAAGGGTTTTTTGGGCGACAAAATCGCTAATTTCATCAACCAGACCCACGGGAAACCCTAAGTCGATCGTGTCGATCCGCTCTACCGTCCCATTGGCTCGGACGACGATAATTTCTTCGTGCTGTCCGCTGACACGCACTTCTCCCTGGTCATAATCAATGAGTGCCAGGGTAAGATTGCGATCGGAGTTCATCCGTTGCACGTTATTATAAATGGTTTGGTTGAGAGTCTGCAAAAATCGGACGGGATCGGTTTCGTTATTTTGCAACAAGGTGCGAACGGCGGTTTGCACCATAATCATCAACACGCCGCTTTCAAGACCGTGTCCGGTCGCGTCGCCAATGGCAATTTTCACCCGACCGTCGCGCTCGAGAACGTCATAGTAGTCTCCCCCCACATCCTCGGCCGGTTCCATGTATCCGGAAATATCCAATCCCTCAATGCGATCGAGTTCCGCCCTCTCGGGTAGCAGCATTTGTTGCAGCTTGCGGGTAATCTCCACCTCCGTACTCAGGCGAATATTTTCCGCTCGCAGGCGACCTAAATTAATTTGGGTTTTGATGCGGGCGAGGAGTTCGTCTTTACTAATGGGTTTGGTGAGGTAGTCGTTCGCCCCGACAGCCAAACCAAAGACCAAATCCGACACTTGGGTCTTCGCCGTCAGCATGACGATCGGGAGTTCTGTCGCCGAAAACTTCTCCCGCAGTTGCTGGCAAACTTCAAATCCCGTCACCCGAGGCATCATCACGTCGAGCAGCACCAAATCTGGCTTTACCTCCTGTTCGAGAACGATCGCCAGGGCATCGCGACCGTTCGAGGCTTGGGTGACATCGAAATTTTCCATCGAGAGGTGGTTGACCAGTACCTGAAGGTTAACGGGTTCGTCATCGACGACCAGGATTTTCAGACGATCGCGATCGGGTTCTGAGGGGTCGATTTCCGGTTCTGGAGACGGATCGACCGCGATTTCCGCTCCCCAATCGATGCCGTAGTTGAGGATCGATTTAGGTGGGGGAAAGACGGAAATCTGACACGATGCCACCGGGAGGGTAAAGATAAACCGGGAACCGACCCCCATTTCCGACTCGACCCACATTCGTCCCCCATGCAATTCCACCAGAGGTCGGGCGATCGCCAACCCCAGTCCCGTACCACCGAACTGGCGCGCCGTGGAGCCGTCGGATTGCTCGAACAGCTCGAAGATGCGATCGAGCTTTTCTTCGGGAATACCGATTCCCGTATCGGCGACGGTAATTTCGAGATAATCTCCCATCAACACTGCCGAAATTTCCACCGTGCCGCGATCGGTAAATTTAACGGCATTACCGATTAAGTTGTGCAGAATCTGCTCTAAGCGATTTTCATCGGCATAGACTAGGGGCAGTTTTGGGGAAATCTGATTCACCAGTTCCAGGTCTTTACTGCCGACGAGGGGTTGACTCAGCGTCAGCACCAGTTCGGCGATCGCCCGCATCCCCACAGGCTTTAACTGCAATTCTAGAGTTTCGTGTTTGAGTTGGGAAAAGTCGAGAATATCGTTGACTAAATTAGCCAAGCAATGTCCGCTTTGAGCCACCATTGATAAGTTCAGTCGCTGCAACTCCGTCAGGGGTCCGGTGGCCCCGTCGAGCATCGATTCGACAATACCGATCGCCCCGTTGAGCGGGGTGCGCAGTTCGTGGGAGGTATTGGCGAGAAACTCATCTTTGAGGGCATCGAGGCGCTGGAGTTCGGCATTTTGCGCTTCGAGAGTCGCCAGGGAATCTTGCAGCCTTTTGGCCATGCTATCGAAGGTTTGGGCCAGTTCTCCGAGTTCGTCGGCGCGATAGATATCGTCGGTGGGTTCCCAGGTGCCTTGGATGAGGTTTTTGGCAGCCGCATTCAACTGCCGAATCGGTCCGATCACCCAGCGAGAGGCGATCGTGCTGAACAGCAGCGCCATTCCCAACGCATTGAGAGCGAGTAACAGAGTCGGATGGGTTTGAGCGTCGATCGGTTCGATAAAGTCGCTCTCGGGAATCACCACCACCGTCATCCAATCGAGACCGCGCGTATTTTCTAATGGGGCGATGCGCACGAGGGTGCGACGACCGTTTCGCTCGAAAGAAAGGTCAACGGGGGAGTCGATCGAGTTGAGACGATCGAATTTAGCCATTAAAAATTGAGAGATCGCCTCGATCGGGGGGGAACTCTCCTGGGACTGGGTGGGGGGTATCGAACTCGCGACAATCTGACCCGTTCGATCTACAATAAATGCCTGAGCCGACGGGCTAATTTCCAAACGAGTGAGAAAATCGCTCAGTTGCGGTAAACTAAGTTCGACCCCTAATAGCCCTAAAGGCTTTCCAGTCTGGGTGTAGACCGGAACCGGGGGACTCGCATATAGTAAAGATCGATCGGGGGAAGATGTCCTGCGAGCGATTAAGTGAGGGTTTTTTAAATTGTTTTGTACCTCCTGTTCGATGATGACTGCTGTCTCTCGGCTTAAGTGGGCGGCAATTTCACTGACAGACTGCTGCTCGTTATAAAGTAGCAGCCAGCCAGTCACCCCAACCCCGGCAAAAATTTGAATGATAAACGGGACGATTAAAAAAGTTTGTAAGGAAACCAGACAGGAAAGTTTCTCCCTCAGACGGTTAAAGAGTTTTATTAACATTGTATGACTCGCAAGATATGCGCCCTTTCCCCGGTACTGTCTCTGGGAAATTGCCGCCAATTGAGGTGACTAAAATAACCCGCACTCGATTGAGACTGAACCCAGTACGAGCGCGCATTCCCCCAATAGATGACAATTACATCCGATCGAATTGACATCGATCGGACGTTCAGAGAGCGCCCGAGGGGCTACTCAAAAAATTTTTATGAAAATTTAGGTAATAATACTCTAAAAAAATTGCTCGCTCGGAAAATATGTTAAAAATTTAACACATTTTTGAAATGAAGGTGTCAGCAGCAATTCAGGCAGAGAAGGGGTTACGTGCGAGTTACACCCAAAGTTTTCGAGCGGCGAGATCGATCGGTTTCCCTGATTTTTCCGGGTTTATTGTCCGTTTACGGCAATTCTCTGACACTAACCGGCTGAAACGGGTACATCCCAAAAGTATCCTAATTCTACCGTGGTTTGTCCTTGCTTGGCATCGTAATTGAGGCGGTATTCGCGGGCGATCGCATCTTGTTCTTGGAGTTGCTGGTATTCCACTTTGCCAATTTCCGTATCGGTGGAGAGCAAAATCACTTGATGGCTGGCAGCCGGGAAGTACCGTTCGACCAAATTTTGGCGGTGGGAAGAGTCCAATCGTCCCAGAGGAGTGTCGATGGCGACGGGGAGATTGCGGCCGGAAACGCGGGCAAGTCCCCACAAAAAGGCGATCGCCAACAGTTGTTTTTCCCCGGCAGACAGGCGGTGTTTGGGAACGGGTTGGGCTTCGCCATCGTAGAGGGAGAGGCGGAAGGTGTGGGTATCGATGACGACTCGATGTACGAGGTCGGATTTGTGGAGGAGATACCGAAAGCATTCGGTGACTTCAATTTCGAGTTTGTTGAGTTTTTTCAGGGTCAGTTTTTCTCGAAAGAGTTTCAGGGTTTCTTGGACTTTGGCGGAGGCTTGAATGATGTGGTTGGCATTTTTGAGATCGATGGTTTTTTCGCCATAGCGGGAGAGTTCTTTTTTGGTTTGGGCGATGGTGCGATCGAGTTCGGCCTGGCGATGTTCGATCGCAGCGTACTCCGCTTCTACTCGGGCAAGTTCTTGTTGGGCTTTGGTGACGGCATCTTTTAACTTTTCGTAGGCTTCGGGGGGGGCAGCCGCCGCGAGGAGTCGTTCTTTGGTTTCCGCGTCTTGCAGGCAGTTTTGCAACTGTTGGCGATGGTCGATCGCCAGTTGGCGTTGGTTGGGAAGTTCGTGTTTGAGGAGGAATGTGAGGCGATCGAGGGTTTCGTCGTCAATTCCGAGAATTGGGGGTTCGTTATCGGTTTCTAGGGTTGTGTTTTCTGCATCGAGAAACTCGCGAATGTTATCGACTTTTTTGGCGGAGAGTTTGAGGGTTTTCAGGTGTTCTAACAAGCGGCGATCGCGATCGAGAACCTCGTCTCGGATAATATTCGATCGGGCAATTTTACGTTCTTTTTCCCCTTGCTGTTGCGCTTGAGTTAACAGCGGTTCTATTAGAGTCAGAGGAATTGAATTTGCCGCCAGTTCCCGCAGATTATGACGCATTAGGGCGGTGTTATCTTGAGCCGTTTTAAGTTCGCGATCGAGTTGGGCGCGATCGGCAGCTATTTTCCCCCCTTCCGAAAGGAATTTATCGGCGGTACGCTTGGCTTTTTGCGTCGCGCGATCGAGTTGGGGTTCGAGTTTTTCGAGTTTCTGAGTCACCTCTTGAAACTCTCGTTCTTGCTGTTTTAACTTGTCTTCAATTTCTTCAATACTCGCCAGTTGTTGGGTGCTAGCTAGTTCTTTTCGCTTGCGCTGAACTAGGATGTCTAAATCTGCCGAGAGACGCTTAGCTAACTCCAATCCCAATAAAGACTGAATCGCTTCGTAGACAACGGGAGGTGGCGTTTCGAGTTCTGCGAGTTCTTTAACTTGTTCGCCGTCAAATAAAAATAAGTTAGATATTCCTAACGGTAGCAAATTTTCGATATACTCATCCCAATTTTTGCTTAAAGCATCTTCCGTCCACTCGCCATGAAAACCTGTTTCTAAAATCCCTAATGTATCTTTACCATCTTTGGGATTTCGATACCAAGTCCGAACAATGCGATATTCTACTAACTTATCCGAGACAATATGCTCGAATGATAGTTCGATTCGCGTAGGTTCGTTCGGCTTAGCGCGACGATTGACGCATTGGGTTAAAAAGTCAGCATACCCCAAATTCCCCCGCGTCGAACATTGCGCGCGAGACCCATATAAGGCGAGGCGAATGGCATCCATGAGGGTCGTTTTTCCACCACCATTCATCCCCCCAAATAAAATAATGGGTTGGGTTTGCGGGTCTGTTTCCGGGCGCAAATTAATGACCTGCTTACCGGCATATGGCCCAAAATTTTGCAGGTGAAGTTCTAGGAATTTCAAACTAATTTCTCGGGGTATTTTTGATAGATGGTAAGGATGCAGGTTGGATTTTAGATACAGCTAGGATAATAATCTGTAGGGGCGGGTTTTGACTTTAAACTGTTCGGCAAGTTTTCCAGGATATTACCAAACCCGTCCTTACATCGTTTTTGTTCGTATCTCAATCGGAATAACTTATCCGTTCGATCGGGGTGATAGAAAATGCGATCGATTATTCCTCTTCCGTATCCCCATCTTCCCCACCAAATTTTAAATTCGCCCAACTTAACTGTTTTACCGTATCCACATCTCCTTTTTCCGCCGCTTTCTTCAAATCTCGTTTTTCATGAGCATTTTGAATCGCCTCTTCCTGGGAATGAGAACTGGTTTTAAAGCATTTTTCCAGTTCTTCGTAAATACCCACCCGGCGAGATTTGGTTTGATATTGCCGTTCTGTATCCAAGAGTTTTGCCATCAATTCTAAATGCATGGCATCCCCCTTGCTAATTTCTTCTAAGACGTTCCATTCGTCGAGTCCCAGTAACGTGCTTCCCGCGCCGGGACGGGGGTCGATAAAAATTTCTCCCGTCACCTCTCGATAAATCCTCGGTAAACTATCATCAAATTCGTGTTTTTCTTCCAGCCAAATGCGGCGAATCTCGCTGAGTTCTTCCGGGGTAATTAAGACAATATCCCGCACCATTTCCGGCCCGGTTTTGCGAATTTGGGTTTGCGCTTCGAGGACTTTCGTCAGCCATCGTTCCCGCCACTCTTTGGTATAAGGCCCAGGAATGGTTTTGACTTCTTTTTCGCCATCGACATCCCGCTCGAAGAGTTCGACTCTACCATATATTCGACGAAAATCTCGGCGATCGCGATCGTCTTTTTTATCGAGTTCGTTACGAATATCCAGTAGCGGCTGCATCCACTCTTTCTCTTCGTCGTTCTGAATCATTGCCTCCATCGATTTATCTTGACTCACCATCGTACAAACCCAGCAGCCGAAGCGAGAGTCGCCGCAACTGGGGGTAGAAGTATCGACAACCAGGGGACATTCGTTATCGGCAGTTGCCCCCCGATACATGGTGAAGAGGTCTTTATTGCTTTGTCCCCAGGGGTTTTCGTACTGCATCAAATACATCCACACTTCGTCAGTACGCCAGTTTTGTATGGGGCTGTAAATTAATGAGTTAGGTAAGCTTGGATTTTGATATAAAAGAGATTGCATTGAGCTGGAATTATCGCTTAATCTCTCGCTAACTAAGCCTAACTCGTGCTTTTCCATTGAAGATGCGCGTCTTATACTTTCAGATTTTCGCGTTCCTAATACTAAAATAATTTCGCCGCTGACTCTAAGAACATTCCGAACAAATTGATTTGAGGGGTGTATTTTTAGGCGTTCGGTACACCAGCGAAATCTATTTCGGGGAGCAGGATAACCTTTTCCCATTAGATTCACCCAAAACGTATTTTTAGTTTCTGGATAAAGTAAATGAGCCTCGATGGGTAATTCTTGTTTTTTAGCTTCAACATCTAGTTTTTCCAACGATTGACGAACGCGAATCGAAACAATCGGATTTTCAACTCGTGTATCGGTCGTAATTACATAAATTTTTTTATGCCTTTTTTCGATTGGTAAACTTGCAACAGCATTCCAAATGAGTTGTAATACAGCAGTACTATCTTTACCTCCTGAATACCCAACAATCCAAGGAATTCGATCTAAGCAATATAAAGCTTTTATCTCGTTGGATATATTTTCAATATCTTTTATTAGGTCTGATGCTTTCCGTTCGGATAATACTAGACTTTTAGTTTCCATAATTTAATTTTTTTAAAAACTGAATATATTATCCCGATGCCATTGAAGAGCTTCGAGACTCGGCAGATATAAATTTGAGATTGGCAATACAATTTTTTGATTATGAAAATCTTTCATGGGTTTTGAGTGAGGCGATTTTTCTCGTAGACCCTTTGTCACTATAATACGATAATTTTCATCAATACTAAACCAACCTCGATCGAATGCCCAATGATGATTTTTGCAAAAAGATATTCCATTATAAATATTGTTATCATAAAACTGAGAAAATGGTTTAATATGTGCACCATCTACAATACTTTGACCGGGAGAATGAGAAACCTTAAGCTGACAAAAAGCACATTGATAATCGTAAGCATACACAACTGACTTTCTGAAAAATACATTTCTGACAGCAAAATTTCTTGAAATAAACTTACGCTCTTCATTTGACTCAATATTATCCATCTCGTTTTGAAAAAATTGATTGATATTCAATACCTCCTGTTCTCGATCGGGAAACCAAGCAGAGATGAGCGCACTCAGTAAGTAGTCTCGAGTGCTTGGATTACGCAAAAAATAAAATAGTTTATCTTCTAATATTGCATACTCTAGCTTCTCTTTTAGCTTTTTAGTACTTTTAATTGGTGAACCGTCAAAATCAGGTTTAAACTTTAATTTCCAAAATCCTTGGTTTTGAAAAGCATAAAATGGGTAATGTAATCCCCCAGCCGTATATGATGAAGAGTTAAGAATATTGAAGTACTTGTTAAACGTCTGAACTAGATCTTCGGAAACTGTAACGTTTGGCGTTACTATTTTTCCTTGAGAAATTAAATCAATTATTGATAAAATTAAGATCGGTTGATAGGGGGCAGTACCTAGTTTTTTATTACTGTCTACTTTAAGGGTTTCAAAGCGGTTGCAATAGTAGGCTAAATTTTTATTCTCAGGCTGCGATTGTGAATTCATACTTTAGCTTTCCTCTTCAAGAAAACCATAGCGTTTGGGGTTGCAGTTTTTAAAAACTAGATCTATAAGCTTAAGCTTTTAACGATCGAGCCTGCAACCCAAATCGGGCAAATCCACAGCCAGCCAGACTTGCACTCAGCCGCCCTTTGTCGCCTCCCGAGAAATATGCCGCGTCAGAATACTCATCACCTCACCGGAAGTAGGCGCGGGTAACAGAGGACTCCACTCGCTGACTTCGGCGAAACGCAACCGATGCAGCGTGTGAATGACATTGAGAACGCCTTGCCGAGATCCGATCGCCATGAGTCGGATGGGTTCGCGGTTAGGCAAGACTTCCTGGGAGATATTGCCAGTAGTGGGCATGGAAACTGGGGTGTTGGGATTAGAAAGGAAATTTTGCTGCATTTTTATCTCATTTAAAGTGTCACATGAGTGTCACAGTCCACTTGGACTCAAACTAGAATACCATAGTCCATTTGGACTGTATACTCGACTGCTGACCTTTGAGACAATCAGAGGCATGGGAAGAGCAGGTAAAGCGTTAAAACAAGTCTTGGAAAGCTATGGCATCAGCCAAGGGAAGCTGGCTGCCGTGATGGAAATCGGTTCGTCTAACGTTTATCGCTGGTGTAATGAGATTCGCGATCCGAATTCAGAAACGGTATTTCGCATTCTCGAAGCTCTAGAACGCATTGATTCAGAAGCGGCCGCTGAGTTTAAAAGTCGATATATGGGCGATTTGGGTGAGGATGGTAGCTTGTAGGACTTCATGGGAAAAGCAGGTCGAGTCCTTCAAACTGTCTTGGAGGCATACAACATTAGCCAAAGTAAATTAGCGTCAGTGTTAGGAATTGGCAGATCGAACGTTTATCGATGGGTAAAAGAGGTTCGAGACCCCAATTCAGAAACGCTTATTCGGATTATCAAAGGACTCGAGCAGATCGATCCAGAGGCAGCTGCACGCTTCAAGATGATGTATCTTGGGGATTTCGATGAGGAGGAAACCTCTCCAGACTAAATGGGAAGAGCGGGAAAAGCCCTCAGACAGGCATTAGAAAGTCGTGGAATCAGCCAGAATAAACTAGCCATTGCTTTGGGACTCGACCGATCCAAAGTTTTTCGTTGGTTTCACGAACAAATCGATCCCCAAGCCGAAACCGTCGCCGAAATCGTCAAAGCCTTAAACCAAATCGATCCTGGCGCTGCCGAACTCTTCATCCAACTGTATCTGGGAGATTTAGTCCGCCGCGACGACGAAGCCGAATAGCGGCGCGATCGAACTGCTGCCCCGGATTCTAAAGGTTTTTAAAAACTTCCGATCGCCCCTACCACATCTGGGTATAGTCAAGGATGCCATCGCTTTGACCCGAATCCATGAACGCCAAAACCCGATCGACTGTTGCCACTATCGCGCGCGACACCCCCGAAAATCGCCTCTTCGTCCAAACCACCCAAATGGGGGGAACCGCAGCCTACCTCAGTTCCGTCACCCTAGAATGGCTCGATCGCCGCGTCGGTTTCGCCTCGGAACTTCCCCTGTTTCAACCCCACCTCGATCGCCAAACCCAGAACGTAGAACGAGGCGCAAATACCCTCGAATCCATCGTCCAGCGTCCCCTGGATTGGTCTCGCCAAGCCCCCCTCGCCCAATACCTTGCCACCCGAACCGCCCATAAGTTCCCCCCTCTACTGGTGGTTCTTTCCCCAGCTTGGGTGGACGAACCGGACGCGCCCCAGTGGAATTGGGAAGGACGGGCAACTCAGTCAGCCGCAGAGTTTCTGCCGTTAGACGAAGGCGATCGCGTCGGCTGGTTGGAGGTTCCCCCAGACGTGCAAATTTACGCCCTCGACGGACAGCATCGACTGATGGGGGTACAAGGGTTGATGGAATTGCTACGATCGGGCCAACTCCAACCCTACAGCAAATCTAAAAAACCCGTCGGCCGCCCGATCGCCCTGACAGATATCGTTGAAAAGTACGGCATCAATGCCGAATCTCTGCAACGCCTCGCCTGGGAAACCATCGGAGTCGAATTCATCCCAGCCGTTCTGCCCGGAGAAACCCGAGAGGAAGCCCGACGACGGGTCCGATCGATTTTCGTCCACGTCAACCTGATGGCGGTTCCCCTGAGTAAAGGACAACTGGCGCTGCTGGATGAAGATGATGGATTTTCGATCGTCACCCGGCAAGTAGCAGCCACCCATCCCCTGTTGCGGGAAGATGAAGGGCGCAACCCCCGCGTCAATTGGGATAGTGCGACGGTGGCGGCAAAATCTACGGTCTTAACCACCCTGCAAGCCCTCAAAGAAATGGCGGCGCGGTATCTCGAACCCCAGTACCCTCACTGGAAAGGCGATCGCCGTAAGGGTTTGATTCCCCGACGACCGGAGGACGAGGAATTACAAGCTGGAGTTGCTGCCTTTAGTGAGTTACTCGACGGGTTCGCCAACCTCCCCAGCTATCGGGAGTTAGAACGGGAAGAAACGCCCGCCTTACGACGGTTTGGCTTTGAGGAAGAAGAAGGTCGCGGCAACCTTCTATTCCGTCCCGTGGGGCAAATTGCCGTCGCCCAGGCATTGGGCAGTTTGGTCTCGGATTCTGGGTTGTCTCTGGAGGAAATATTTGAGAAATTGCGCCGTTACGACGAAGCCGATGGATTTGACGGTATGGAGTATCCCCAATCGTTGTGGTACGGCGTTTTATACGATCCGAACAAGCGGCGAGTGCGGGTGGCCGGTCGGGATTTAGCCGCTTCGCTGCTGGTTTACGTCCTCGGTGGGACAGAAGACCGCATGGAACGGGCGCAATTACGGAAGGCACTCGTCCGGGCGAGAACGTTTGAGAATAAGGCTGTCAATTTTCAAGGACGATTCGTCCACCCCAAGGAAATTGGATTGCCTGAAGTGTTGTGAAACCCCGCCTCAGAAAACTTTGCTAGCTGCGGAAGTTTGTGACTTTATGGAAGATGGACACAACTGGACTCGAACCAGTGACCCCTACGATGTCAACGTAGTGCTCTAACCAACTGAGCTATGCGTCCGCACAGTTTCTAACCTTAGCATGACTGCGCGTACATCTGCAAACCTTACGTTCAAAATTATTGGATGTACGCGCAAATCTCCACCATTTATCTGAATTTTGTATCCTATGTGTCAAAAGAGAGACGCGGTGTGAAATACTGGTTAAGATTTAAGTTCTACGAAGCGATTTAGAGCAGTCGATCGAGATCGACTAGGGCTTTGAAATTTTTTTACCAATTTTCTACCTCCGATCGCGCCGAAACCGATCGCCTGTGGAAAACTGAAACCGAAAGAATACTGGGGTTTTTGGGGGATAACGATCGACTTCTCGATCGAAATTACGTAATAACACTGAAAACCCCTTGCATATTTCTAGAAAGTGATGTTATACTCTAAGTGAGTTTACGGAGTTAAGACTCCTGAGAGCCATCAGGGTTGCATTTCTTGTTCATTTGAATCTCGCATAGGCCCAGAAACGGCGTTTAGTCGTTTTCTACACTCTCGGTAATCTGCACCCTATTTCGATTTCCTTTTATGAGGCGACCAAATTGGGTGTAGGGGTAACAGTCAATGAGTTGCAGGGTAGCTAGATCTGGTAACTTCGATTATTCAGCTTTTTATTAGCTGGGAGACAAGTTGTTGGTCTACTACCCTACTTTATTTTTCTAGAGCAATCTTGTTTTAGATAAATAACCGCTCATCAAGCAATTCAAACGCTCTTTAAGGTTTTATTCAGCTCAATCTCTTCATTTTCATCGAGTTGAACTACCCCATCAAAATTTTTTCTATATTTCGAGCGTTCAGCACACCATCTTTTAACAGAAAGCAGAAATTTCGATCGTCACTTCTGAGAGATTTGGTGGAAAGCGATCGGTTCTGTGAGAACCCGACGGCTCGATCGGGCGATCGAATGGGAGAATAGATCGAAGATATCGGACTTGCCCGATCGAGTTTTGTCCGGCAGCCGAAATCTAATCGCCGTCCCCTTCTCAAAACATTTGCACCACTGCTGACTATGGAGATCGTAGATATTCTCACCGGTTCGATCGTTCTGTTTCTCGTTTTAGGAATTGGCGTGGGAACCCTGGTTTGGGCTTACGTGGGTTCGGGCAGTACCTCCGTCGTGTTTCCCCAACCCGTCCCACTGCCAGAGGCGACGGAAGACGATCGAGTTGATGAGGCGATCGCCCGCGAGTTTCTCGCCGGAACCGAAGCTTACGAAGCCAAAAAGTACGATCGCGCCGTCGAAAATTTTAGTACTTGCATCGAGCGATCGGGTCAATTTGCCCAAGCCTATCACAATCGGGGATTGGCACTCGCTAACCTGTGCCGCGATCGCGAGGCAGCAGCCAACTTGGTTAAAGCCGGAGAATGTTACGCCGAAGGGAATAATGAGGGTGGGGTGCGCCAGATTCGCCAGAATTTAGAAACGTTGCAAGCGCGAATATAAGTCGATCGCATCTAAGTTTCCGATCGAATCTGGACTCTACTGTTATTCCTTCTAAATCTCTCCCCGTTCCCCTCCCACACTCAGAGTTTTAGATTCGTTCGCATGAGACGTATTTTCCGGCGTATTTTCTAAAAGGGAATCTCATCTTCTAACGGTTCGCTCGGTGGGGGTGCGACTGGGGTAGAAGCTGGCGTGGCTGGCGGCACCGATGCAGGAGGAGCCGGAGCAGGGGTATAGGCCGGAGGTGAGTAGGTCTGCTGTGGGGTGGGTTGTGGGGGAGCCGCCGGAGGGGGAGGGGTTTGCGAGGTCGTTGCTGGGTTGTTACTGAGGGGAGGTTCGCTGCTACCCCATGCCAAAACTCTCTGAGCGACTAATTCGGCGCGCTTTTCCTTAAAGCCTTCGGAGCGATCGATGGTATTCATGCTCAGCCGCCCTTCAATGACCACCCGATCGCCCTGTCGAAAGCGTTTTTGCACCTCGATCGCCCGCTCGCGCCACGCCACCACTTTCACGCGGGATGGCGGATCTCCCTCCCAGGTTCCTTCAAATTGCACCAGCATTTCCGCCACTTCAATTTGGGTATCGCTGGTATATCGCAGTTGCGGATCTTGCAAGATTTCGGCTACTAAAATGCAGTTATTCATAAGTTCCGACGAGTGCTGTAAACTTTTTGATAAATCTTCTTCGGGATCTGGGCGATCGAAGAGTCGCAAATCGTGCAGTTTTAGCTGCAACTGGACTATTCTATCAGTGCCAGACAAAAGCGCGGGAGCCAGATTCTTTCCTCGGAGTTTCGGGAAATTTTTATCGCGCTAAGTCTGCGACTCTAAATGAGGAAAAGAAACTTCGCTCGATTGTCGTACGTAAATTATTATAAACTGAAAGCTCGTGAGTGAGACCGAAACAATCTTTAGCAAAATTATTCGCAAAGAAATTCCTGCCGATATCGTCTACGAAGACGAGTTGGCACTTGCCTTTCGAGATGTATCTCCCCAAGCCCCCGTTCACATTTTAGTCATTCCCAAAAAGCCGATCGTTAACCTGGCAGAAGCTCAAACTTCCGATGGCAACTTGCTCGGACATCTTTTGATGGTGCTCAAGGAGGTCGCGCAAAAAGAAGGATTGACCGATGGATATCGCATCGTTCTCAATACCGGGACCGATGGGGGACAGAGCGTCTATCACCTCCACTTCCACCTTCTCGGCGGGCGATCGATGACCTGGCCTCCGGGCTAAACGTCTCATCAAAAAAGTTGAAATAACTTTACAAAACAAAATATTTATGTTAATAGCAACATCTATGTTAGTGTGAAATCCTAGGGGTTAAAAATATAACTTTTTTAACTCAGAGCGAAATAAAGCTCAAACATTCAACTATTACATTGCAATCATGACATCCACAGTTCAACAGCGTCCGAGCGCTAACCTGTGGGAGCGGTTTTGCAATTGGATCACCTCCACCGAAAACCGGATTTATGTCGGTTGGTTCGGCGTTTTGATGATCCCTTGCTTACTGACTGCCACCATTTGCTACATCATTGCCTTCGTCGCCGCACCTCCGGTAGACATCGACGGTATCCGCGAGCCGGTTGCTGGCTCCTTGATGTACGGAAACAACATCATTTCTGGTGCGGTCGTTCCGTCTTCCAACGCGATCGGTCTCCACTTCTATCCCATCTGGGAAGCGGCTTCTCTCGACGAGTGGCTCTACAATGGCGGCCCCTACCAGCTCGTGATTTTCCACTTCCTCATCGGCATTTTCTGCTGGATGGGTCGTCAGTGGGAACTGAGCTACCGCTTGGGGATGCGTCCTTGGATCTGCGTCGCTTACAGCGCCCCGGTATCCGCCGCCACCGCCGTGTTCTTGATTTACCCCCTCGGACAAGGTAGCTTCTCCGACGGAATGCCTTTGGGGATTTCGGGAACCTTCAACTTCATGATCGTGTTCCAAGCCGAGCACAACATCCTGATGCACCCCTTCCACATGTTGGGAGTTGCCGGTGTCTTCGGGGGATCGCTCTTCAGCGCCATGCACGGTTCTTTGGTCACCTCTTCGTTGGTTCGCGAAACTACCGAATCCGAGTCCCAGAACTACGGCTACAAGTTCGGTCAAGAAGAAGAGACCTACAACATCGTCGCCGCTCACGGCTACTTCGGTCGCCTGATTTTCCAATACGCCAGCTTCAACAACAGCCGCTCCTTGCACTTCTTCTTGGGTGCATGGCCGGTGGTTTGCATTTGGTTCACCGCTCTGGGCGTAAGTACCATGGCGTTTAACCTCAACGGATTCAACTTCAACCAATCCGTTCTCGACAGCCAAGGTCGCGTGATTAACACCTGGGCCGATATCATCAACCGCGCCAACCTAGGTATGGAAGTGATGCACGAGCGCAACGCTCACAACTTCCCCTTAGACTTGGCTGCTGGCGATGCCGCTCCCGTGGCTTTGACCGCTCCGGCGATCGATGCTTAATTGAGTGCTTAATTTAGTATCTTCGAGGTTTTCATCGAGAATACTATCTGAAGTCAACCTAAAATCGAAAGCGCCTTTCCTTATCGGAAAGGCGCTTTTATTGGATAATGATAAGCAGTCAGCTCAACAAAAAGTATGGAAGTCAAATCTCCATCTTCTACCCGAGACCCTGCACCAAGCTGGCGATCGATCGCCCTTCGCGCTCGTGCTTGCAGAAAGTCTCGATTGAAGAATTCTATTACATAGTTTAAAATTGCGTGGTTTGAAAAATTGCCGATCGCCCCTCAATCCCTCCTCAAAAATGAATGGCAGAATGGTGAAGACGATTCCGACCGAAACATCATTCTTCCGAGATTCGGACTTTTTCAACGCGCTTAAATCCTCTATTTTTCCCGAATTGATGCGGCTTCGGCGACTCGATCGCCAATTGAACATTTGGAGTGCGGCCTGTTCGAGCGGACAAGAACCCTACAGTCTAGCCCTGGTTTTACACGCTCGTTTTCCGCTACTGACCAATTGGGAACTACAATTGACGGCTAGCGATCGGTCTTGGGAAATGTTGGCTAAAGCCGATCGAGGTAGTTACAGCCAAGCAGAAGTCACTCGCCGCTTGCCCCCGGAACTCCTCAAGCGATACTTTTATCGGCAGGGCGATCGCTGGCAGATCGACGAATCGATTCGATCGATGGTGCAGTTTCGTTACCTAAATTTACTCGATCCCTGGCCGACTCTCCCACCCATGGATTTGGTCGTGATGCGTAACGTTTTAATCTATTTCGACAAACCCACTCGCCGCCAGATTTTGACTCGGGTGCGCCAGGTTCTCAAACCCGATGGCTATCTCTTTCTCGGTTCGACGGAAACGCCTTTTGGAGTCGATTCTGCCTTCGAGTTGGTACGATTCGATCGGGCGATCGGCTATCGACTGCGGTCTGAGGAGTCTTAACCCACTTCAAAGACTCGCTCGTAGTCTGCAATCAGCCACCCCGGCAGGCGAGTTCGCGCGTCAGACACCTTCATTTTCCCCGGTTCGTAATACAGCATCGCTCCGAGGAGGGCATTTTGCCACTGGGGATGTACCGAACCGGCTGCCATTTGAGAGAGTTTTTGTAGGAAAGTGCGATCGCCCTGGTTCATCGGTTCTTTCTGAAAACCACTGCTCAGTAGCGATCGGTAACGCTCCCCGACTTCCGTTCGATAGTTGCTTTCAAGGCGATCGACAGGTAGATTCAACCAATACTCGGCCAGTTGGCGGCGCAGTTGGTGCAGTTCCGAGACGATCGAGGGTTCGGACGGATCGATTTCGTAGAGGTTGATGCAACCGAGCAAGCGATTGAGAAACTCCGTCGAGAGGGCCTCCGATGCGCTAGCTGCTGGTTCCGGTTGCGGCGATGGAGTCGTCTCGGCTTCAAACACCTCCAGATAGTCCCGAACCAACCACCCCGGCAAGCGAGTTTGCGGGTTTTGTACCTTCATCGTTCCCGGCGCGTAGTAGAGCATCACTCCGAGGAAAGCATTTAACGCCTGGGGATGGGTAAATCCGGCTCCCTGTTGAGTCAGTTGTTGGACGAAGGGGCGATCGGCTTCGGGAACGGGTTGGGTTTGAAAGCCGCTTTTGAGGAAGGTTCGATAGGCGTTTCCGATGTCCCCTTGGTATACAGTTTCCAGTTGCGCGGTGGGCAAACCGAGAAGATACTCCGCCAGTTGCCGCCGCAATCGACCCAGTTCCGAGACGATATCCGCGTGGGTGGGATCGATTTGGTAGAGATTAATACACCCGAGTAAGCGATTCAGGTCTGGGGAGTGAGTTGGGGAAGATGGTGTGGGTGCAACAGCTGGTTTTCGACCACAGGCAATGGTCGAGCAAAACTCGTGGTGAGTTAAAGCCACGCGGGCATTTTCTACCCACACCCGATCGACTCCCGTAAATCCCGCACGGACATCGTGAAAAGCAAGCCATCCACCCGGTTTGACAAGAGGAAAGGCGAGTTGAAAATCGGGCAAGACATCCTCATATTCGTGGCCGCCATCAATGAAAATAAAATCGATCTTTTTATCTCCCGTCAGTTCGGACCAGCGGCTCAAAATATCGCGAGAATACCCTCGAAGGGGAGTGACGTAAGCCTCAAGGCGATTTTTTTGGATATTGTGAGTCCAAATTTCATAGATATTTTCGGGAAACGATTGAGACCCTTTGAAATTCCACGGATCGATACAATAAATTTTCCGATTCGTTCCCACGCAAGCATAGGCCATCGCCACGGTCGATCGACCTCGAAACGAGCCAATTTCGACAATCGTCGCATCTTCGGGCAAAGATTTGACTTTATCGAACAGGTACTTTTCTTGACCGGGAACTAAAAATCCGGCGATCGCCTTAACGGCGGGTTCGATACTTTGATAGCTCGAAACAGTTGCCATGGGAATTGATTCAACCGTCTGACGATTTGTGGCAGTCGGGACTGTCGATTCTGCCGTTCCTCGCACCATCTTCTCAAACAATACCCCCATTCTCGCTCCATAAGCGCGACTATCGAGAAATGGCGGAGATTGCTGCATTTGCTGCTGGATTTGTTGCCGTTTTTGTTGGCGCAGTTGGGGATTAGTGGCTAAGGAAACCGCCAACCGAATATACTCCTCTTCGTTACGAGCAATGAGATCTCGGATTTGCAACTCCCGCAACAGGGAAGCCGATTGTCGGGTCCGCTGTTCTTCCCCTTCCATCGTCACCAGGGGTAAATTCACCCGCAACGGATCGAGGGCGGAAGCCGCACCGGAATAGGGGTAGGAGTCGAGATAGATATCGGCGAGTTCGAGGCATTTACGAATATCCGCCGGACTCGGCAGGGTGCGGATGAGGACGAGGCGTTTGGCTTCGACACCGTACTGGGCGAGAACCCCTTGCATTCGATCGTAAAAAGGTTTTTCGAGTTGGGGATGGCGACCCCAGTTGGGACCGAAGGGATAGAGAACGAGGATGGAATTGGGAACGGCGGCGAGAATTTTTGCCCAGGTATGGCGGACTTTGGGGTTGATTTTGCGACTGTTGGCCCCAGAGATGAAGATAGTCGTTTGC
The DNA here is from genome assembly GCA_034189805.1 of Cyanobacteriota bacterium. Classification (GTDB taxonomy): domain Bacteria; phylum Cyanobacteriota; class Cyanobacteriia; order Cyanobacteriales; family Geitlerinemataceae; genus Zarconia. Next base: position 33,590 of record JAXHUC010000019.1, on the reverse strand, counting down.
GGCGAAGCCCCCCAACTTGCCCGATCGGGATTGAGGGTCGCTGCACGTTCGGGTCCGAAACGGAAGCACAGACCCGACCCTTCAATGGTGACGAGTTTTTCCCGGTAGTAGCTTTGGGGATTCGGAGGAATTGATAGCGTCCCCGCAATGTAGTAGTCGATATTGCGCATTCCCGTCGTCACCGGTTGGGCGAGGGAAACCGTTTGAACGCGCGCGAGGCGGTGCAGAGATAGCAGAGTCATGGGATAAGAGCGCGCGGTAATATTGCTACCGATAAAGAGGATATCCAAATCGTCGGCACGAATGGTTTGCACGGCTTGGTTAAGTCCGTTACCTGCTAAATCGACGCATTTATCGGCGCGATCGCGAACGAACTGTTCGGCGCTGGCATCGACGGTGGCGAGGGAGTAGAGATAGACTTCAAATCGAGTTCGATCGAGATGCTCGAATATCGGTAACCCAGTAAAGGTTTCAGCACTGGGCCCGAAGTTGTGACAGAGGATACCCAGGCGAATTTTGGTGCGATGAATGGGGCGACTGCCGAAAGTACAGTCGAGCTGACATCCTTTCTGTTTGAGGTAGAGTTCTAAGATATCCGCTCGCTCGGTTTCCACCCGCGTTAAGGGAATTACAGGGTTGGGATTGGCGCTGAAATAGAGAGGAGTTAAATTCGCCCCCTCAACAAAAATTGAGGTGACCGACTGCCAAACCGGGTTATCGAGATTATTTTTGATATTGGTATATAAGTATCCCAGCCACTGCGTTAAGTAGTTGTAATAGGCATCGACTTCTCCGGCTTCTGCAAACAAGCGGGGAGATTCAAACATAAATTCAAAATAGGGTTTAATGAGCCAGTTGGGAATCGGGGCGCGCTGATAGCGAACGCTCACTTGATGGGGATAGGAATATAAAGTAGCCACCAGAAAAGCGCCAATACCACTGGCAGAGTTGAATCCAGCGGCAACTCGCTCAGAATTTTGCCGCACGAAATTGGCTTCTTCCTCGGTTAAACCTTCGTTTTTGATACCGCTTTGCCACAACGCCCGGTGAATTTGTCCCAGGTGTCCGCTGTAGTTTGTTTCTAATTGTTCGGTGGGTAGATTCAACCATCGATGGGACAAAGTAAACCGAACTTTTTTCAGGGCTTCGATCGCTTGAGAATTGCCCGGATTTTTCGTGTAGGCTTCGAGTGCCGCCTGAAATTGCGCCAAAATTTGGGGAGAACTCAAATCGAGCGCGGGTGGCATGGTGGACTGATTTGTAACGTTTGGCATCGCACGATTTCGCTGTTGGCTGAGTTCTTGAAATTTCCGTTCGAGCAAGTCTACCGATCGTTCGATATCAAATTGTTGCAAAGCGCGATCGCGTCCGGCTCGAGATAAATTTTGCCATTGCTGGGGGTTTTGCAGCAAACTCGCTAACCGCTGCGCCAGCGCGACTGCATCCTGGGCGGGAAATTTTAAACCGCTGACTCCATGTTCGACAATTTCGCTAGCCCCCCCCGCACCGCTGGTAATGATGGTTAACCCGGCTGCCATCGCCTCGACTTGCGTAATGCCAAATGCTTCTTCGATAATTGAGGGAAAGACGAGAACGTTATGAGTGTTGTAGAGATCGATAAGCTGCTGGCGCGAGAGTAAACCTAAAAACTTGACTCGATCGCTCAATTGATTGTTGGCAACAAACTGTTTCAATTGCTCGACAAAATCAGCATTAAAACAGTCTCCAGCGAGGGAACATTCAAAGTCAATTCCATTATCTTGAAGGAGTTTGAGGGCTTGGAGAAGGGTGTGAGGCCCTTTCGATTGTACGAGGAGTCCGGCATAAACAATCCGCAGCTTATCGCAAGTGGGTAATGTTGTTTTTTGAAATTGTTTGACGAGCGCGCCGGGATAAACCACGCTAATGTCTCGATCGGGATAACCCTTTTGCAAAACCCGCTCTTTGACGTGATTGCTGGCAGCAGCTAGATGGTAGAGGGGATGTCTGGGAACTTGAGAAACGGGATAGTTGAGGAAGGCAAAACCCATATGGTGAACGATCGGGATGTTTCGATCGAGTAAAGGTTTAAAGATTTCCGCGCCCAAAAAATCGATGTTACCAATCAAGCAAATATCGGGCTTAAATCTAGAAATCGTTTCTCGAATGAGGCGATCGTTATGAGTTTGAACGTTCGCTAGGATTTGCGGGTCGGTAATGGGTTTCATCCCCCCGTCATAGGTTCCTCGAAGTTGCAATCGGCGATCGATATTTGGCTCTTGCTGGCGAATTTCTCCTAGATAGGGGCTATTTGAAGATAACACCCAGATATCGTGCCCCCGTTGTTGGAGATGGTGGGCAAAATCGCAGAGCGATCGTCCGTATCCGCCCAACTCTTGTGGGGGGTAAAGGTTATTAATGACTAAAATACGTTGCATTTGACGATGGTAAAGGAAGGGGAAGCGATTGTCTGGTAGCAATCCTTTTCGTGTTAAAATAGTATTTAAGTTAATATCTCGAATGCGATCGGTAATGACTAAGCTTTTAAATCGTACTTGATGACACAATATATCGAGTCCAATTTCTTGTAACTCCTCGCTATTACAGACAAAGCAATCGAACCGATCGACCTCTGGTATTTTCTTGAGTTCCACCGATCGAATCTGACCTTGAATTGCGCAACCTTCGAGAAATTCTAATATTTTTTCATCTGTATTCGATTTCAACCGAGATATTTCCAAACGAGGTAAATCGACGCAATCTCCTAGTAGTTTGGCATCAATTGCTGCGCCGAATAAAACCTTAAGAGAAGGAAAGTGGCGATGTTGTTCTTGTAGGTACTCGTAGAGTGAAATTCGATGCTTGAAATCCTCGGTTAAGGTCACATTATTTTGAGTCATAACAAGCTAACAAAAATGAGTTTTCTACGTTTTATATCCCTTCAATCTCGAACTTAAAGAGTAACGCTGGGTGTTGTCTCGTTTTTATTTTTCGCACGAGCGTAATGTAAAAATGCTTGATAAGACTGACCGCAAGCTCGACTGATATTTTCTTGAGAACTACAAGACCGTGGTACTAAGTAAAGATCGAACCAAGAATCGTAATTGAGTTGCTTCCAATTCTCAAAAATCCCAACGAGGGTGGTCACATCTAGGGGACAAATCAGACCTTGTGTAGTCATAAATGGAACGTAATCATTTTTATTGATAAAAGCCACAAATCCCCAAAAAAGGTTTGCTTCTCGATTCCATCGCGAGGGCATAAACTCAATTTGCATGATAGGTTTTGGAGATTGTCGATCGATAGTTTGTTGCATTCCTTGAATGACTTTTCCTTCTAATCCTTCCACATCAATTTTGACGTAGGAAAGTGACGGTGTTGAATCTGCAAATACCGAGTCGATCGTCACCACTTCAACTTCGACTTTCTGCGAGTTCGGACGCGCAAGAATTGAGTTTCGTCCTGTATTGACGCTATTTTCAATATAAAATTCTGTCGTGCCGCAATAATTAGAAACTGCTTTATTAATAATCTCAATATTTTGGATCTGATTATTCTGGATATTACTCGTCAGAATCTGTAGATTTCTCGATTCTGGCTCGAAAGAAATGACTTTCGGGAAAAAATAGGAAGCGAAAATAGAACAAGTCCCGACGTGAGCGCCTACATCTAAAAATGCTCCCGTTCGCTCTTGCAGAAAATAGGGATAGAACGATAGAGAACTTGGCGGACGGAAGCAGTCCGAGGTCTCATCTCCCGGCGGGTGGAGAAACATGGTAATTTCTCGATCGAGCCAAGAAAAATTAACTTTTCTAACTTGAAATTGCACGATTTTAAGACTTAAAACTGATGAATCAAAAATCGATCGCCTAAAAATTAAGAACTAAACTTCGCTTATCCATTTCAACTCGATAGATAGATTCGATTTCCCGCCGATCGATATAGTCGAGAACTCGTTTTACGTTCGTTTTAGGCTGATAGTTCCGCCAGTATACCTCACAACCCCGACGCGCGATCGCCTGGGTGACATCCGGGTTCTGCAAAAAATAATTGACCCGATCGCGCAACTCCAAGTCATTGGCAAAGGTGGCAAAATGTTCGCCATCTCGAAAAAGTAATTCCAATCCCGATTGAGGACTGAGTTTATCGGTGAGTAAGAACCCACCGCTCGAGATTGCCTCAAAAATGCGAAAGTTTAAATCCCCATTTAAGCTGATATTCAAATTGACCTGAGAATCGGCATAAATTGCTGAGGCTTTATCCTGGGAAGTCCGCAGTTGGTTGAGGGGAAATCCCCATGCCTTGATGCGATCGAGAACGTACGTGCGATAGGGATGAAATGACCCCACCTGACCGACAAAAGAGAGCGAATACCGATAATTCGTTCGAGGCGTTTGCCAGTGGGGATAGGTGCTGAACCCCGGCAACCAAAAGACGTTCTCGAACCCCGCTTCCTTAAAATAATGGAGGTGATGGCGATCGTGTTCGCTGGTGACGAAATCAAATTGTTCCTGTGCCGCGTACTCCAGTAGGGTGCGGATGGGTGCGTGGAGGTGGTGGGTATCTCCCGAGATAAAGAGGGTGGGACAGTTGAGCTGATGCAAGTTCGTCGGCAAGCTGCGTTTGGAAGCATCAGCTTTGACGATCGCCAATTCGGGATGTTGGGAAGCCGGAAGTCGATCGAGAACCCATTTTACATCGTAAATTCCCGTCGGTGTTTGCAGACAGCGCAAGCGATCGCCTTCCATTTGAGTCTGGCAATCGGGGGAACAAAACACCTCGCGAGTGGAAAAAATCGTCGGTCGGTAAGCACGGCGATCGGAAAAATAGAAGAGCAATACATTAAATGATGGGTACTCTAGATCGGGTCGCTCGAACGGGTTGGGTGCTGCGATCGGTTCCATCTCGTGCTGCTCCTTTCATGCTCCTTACAGGTTCGCCCTTCCGATTGAATTATGGCGACATCGGTTGGGTTTTGGCAAGTTCCGGGTCGAGTTCTCCGGCTTTTTGCTGGTAGGAACGAGCCAGATCGGAGCGACCTTGCTGTTGAAAAATTTGGCTGAGATTCTGGTAAGCACCCGCGAGGTTGGGTTTGAGTTGAATTGCTTTTTGATAGCAGTCGATCGCCCGATCGAGCTGTCCTTGTAAATAAGCCATTCCGCCTAAGTTGGCATGAGCTTCGGCAAAATTTGGGGCAACTTCCACCGCTTTTTGATAAGCCCGAGTTGCGGCATCGTATCGATTTTGCGATCGCAGAGCATTTCCCAAAGTTTTGTAGAGTTCCGCCGAATTGGGCTGAATTTTTAGGGCATCGTAACAGGCTCGAGCGGCTTCTGGAAATTTCCCTTCATTTAAATAGGTATTTGCCAACTGGAATGGGCTGTTAATTGAAACTTGACTTGGAGTACTAACTGGAGTTGGAGTAGTAGTTTGAACCGTAGACTTTCCAGAATTTAAAGTCATTTTTTGTGTCGTCGGTACGGCAATTCTCGGGGTATTCTTCACCAATCCCGACGGCGTTAACTTCCACGTAGCATCAGAAATATAGCCAATACCGCCATAACCCATTCCTTTGGGAAATGCCCCTCCCGCCAGTTCGTGATTTCGCTGGGCTTCGATTCCCTTCCAAGCTTGGGTTTGCCCCCCAGAAAGATGCCCATAATTGTGATTTTGGTGAATGGCGGTAATCGCTTGCGTCGCATCGATAACGGGTTTACCCGCAGCTAGAGCACGGTACACCATGGCAATATCCCACGCCGCTCGTCCCACGACAAATGGGGGAATGTCCGACCATAAATTTTTGGTAAAAATAAAGTAATCGATCGCGCAATCAGCCTCGAGTTTTCCTTGTTTGTCAATCAGTTCTTTTAACCCGTTTTCCCAATTGGAGTTAGTAAAGTTAATCGGACCGGGAATATCAAAATTATGTCGCTGTCCGACAATGAGAAATTCTCCAAATCGAGCGGAAACTTTCTCGATCGCCGACATCACATCACTCAAGAAAATAATATCGGCATTGGTATACATTAAAACAGAATTTTTTGCCAAGCTTCGAGCAATATTAAATAATCCTTGAATAGTTGGCGTACCGTACTCGTTGCGGTTTACTTCTGGGAGATAACACAATCCTAATTCTTGCGAAATTTCCGCTACCCCCGCTTCATTCCCCAGCATCATCACTTCCGGTTTGGGATTGAGCATCGTCCAGCTTTGAATGGCATTGCGCTGAATCATCCCCGGATGTCCCTGAAAAGGTTTGGTTGTGGTAAAAATCGTTAAGCCCTGCAAAGATCGAGCTGGAACTGAGGTGGCTTGATGAGATGTTGTGGATTGCTCTAATTGAGAAGATAAACGAGCCAACATCGATCGAGCTTCTGTAAAATTAGGAACGGTTTGTAAGACGGTTTGAACAGATTTTTGAGCTAGCTCGATCGAACCCACTTTTTCGTATGCATTTGCCAAATACCAAGAAACGCGCCAATGACGACATCCCAACTCGATCGCCCCTTTAAATTCGCTAATCGCTTGTTGGTATTGTTGCTTTTCTTGTCCGATTAAACCCGACCACAATCTCAAATAGCCATCACTGGGATAGTGCGATCGATAATGTAAAACTCCACCCGCTCCAGGATTGCACATCACGGGATAAGAGGTAGCAATTTGGCGATCGGCATCAAACAGTTCTTGAATATTTTGCGAGTGTAAACTGACAGAAAAATGCGGTGCAAAATCCCCTAATGACTCAACAAATAACTCGGCTGCCGAAGGAGTGCTTCCCATCAAATCTTGCAGCGTCACGGGTTGGTCGAGTAATCGTTCCCCAACGGGTACGCCCCAAATTCGCTGACGTTTGGGCTGCTGCATCAACTTTTCGTAGATGGGATTGAGCTGTTTGGCGGCATTTTCCGCTCCGAAATGTTGCTGAGCATACTCCCTCGCATTGCGTCCCAATCTCGATCGTTCTGTGGGATTGTGATAGAGATATTCGATCGCCTCTTTGTATTCTGTTTCGCTATTAACGATTAATCCCGTTTCGTTATGTTTGACGAGTCGTTTCACCCCGCCATAGGGAAACACCACCGGAGGCACACCCGCATACATCACCTCTTGCAAATTTAACTCGGCTGCTGCGTAAGTTTCTTCGCAAAGGGGATAGCCGTAAACATCTAAAACTTCGATAACGGACTGAATATCTTCTACATAGCCGCGAAAGTCAAAACGAACGGCCGCACCGAGTTGTTGAGCTTGCTGGTGCAAATAGTTTTGGATGCCGCCACCGCAGACAACAAATCGCACGTTGGGAACATCTACAGCCGCACTCATCGGCACGTAGCGGGGGTGCATTTTGATAAAATCCACCATGCCGATATAGCCGACATTAAACGTATCGTGCGCTCTCGGTTGAAAGTTAGAGAGTCGAGTGAAATCAGCAGCATCGTACACCATACCCACTCGGTTGGCTCTGACTCGATCGGGAATTTGCCCGAACACAGCAAGTTCTGACGAGTAAGGGTTGCAGGGTATAGCAAAGTCCGAGTAATCGACGACAGATTTCGTAATAATTTGCGGTGCTTTGTCACCAGCAATATGAAACCAGAGTAGCAGCCGGGTTGCTGGAAGTTCCGAGCGTAAAAACTCGTACATTTCCGGACTATTCCAAAAATGGACGTGTACGATATCGGTTTCTTCGATTTCCCGTTGAAGCGCAATGCGATCGGGCGCACTCGCAAGGGTCATCTTAGATTGTCGAGCGAGTTCGACGGCTTTGGGATCGGCCGGTAAGAGTGAAATGACGCGATGCTGAAAATTACCGAAAGCCATTGAATATTTGGCGGTTGCCATCATCGATCGAGCAGCACCGCCAAAAGATAAATGGTAAATGATATGAAGAATCTTAGTCATTTATTTGTGAATTATTCCCCAAGATGAAATCGATTCGCGTCACTGTTCTATTGAGGCTTACGATAAACTCGAATGGTCGAAAACACACCCGGAATAATTGGTAGGTGAGCTTGGGTTTGAGTTGGATCGGTCGGGTAAAGCAACGGAAGTTCGATCGCTTCGCAGCCATAAGTATTTTCCATTAATTCTTGACACGCTTGCCGGATTCCCGGTTCGTTGCCTGCATGATGAAATAAGATCGCTTCCCGATTTTCTTCGTCCAGAGAAGGTAAATAGTCGTGGAAGAGCATAATTCCCCCTGGAGCGAGCAGCGGATAATAGTTGAGGATATCCTGCTTCACGCCTTCATAAGTATGATCGCCATCTACTAAGATAAAAGCGGGTCGATTGCCATCGCGATTGAAGAACTCTTTCAACCTCGGTGCGGCATGATGGGAAAACATGCGCAGGTGGGCGACCTCATTTTGTAGGTGTTGGAGAACTTGTAGCAGCTGAGGGTGAACCCCCGGATCGATCGCGAATCCCTGCAACTGCGGTGCGACTTTTTTCAACGCTCCATACATCAAAAATAACGAGCTGCCAGCATAAGAACCGATTTCAATAAACCGCAGCGGAGATGAGGCTTGCGGTAGCAGTTTTCGCAGGGTGTAGTAAAGTTGAAATCGCTCGTTAATCGACATTTGGCTTTGAATGCCACGTCCAACCGGATCGTCTTGTGCGAACTCTTGCAATAGGGTTGGCTCAATGCCTGAATTGATGGGGAATCGATCGGGTTTGACAAACCACACCCCCGTATCGTCAATGGTCTGAATGGCAAATTTGAGATTTCTGGACGCTTCAAACTCGCCAACGGCTTGACGACAGCCTTCCCAGTAACCGTAGTCATCCACTTGAATCAAGCCATCATTCACCACGCGATCGTATAAATTCTCCAGAATCGCTTGAGTCGATTCGTACCAGTCTCCGTCCATGTGCAAAAGCGAGATCGTCCCCACCATATCGCGCATCTCGGGCAGCGTGTCTTGAAAATAGCCCTTGACGGTTTTAACGATGTCAGACACGCCCAGTTTTTCACACAGTTGGCGAACGTTCGTTTCCGATGCCGCGCAAGTTCCCGTCCCCCATCCCGTTGCATCTGCCGACACGCCATTATGCTTATCTTCTTGGGTGGGAGTTGGCATTCCTTCAAAAGAATCAAACGCATACAACCATCGCGGTTGCTTGGTATAGCGTTTGATAACGGTGGCCATCAGAGCGGTCGAACCCCCTCCGGCGACTCCGCATTCAATAATATTTCCGGGAATATTATTTAAGCAAACTCGTTTGACTAAACAGAAGAGCGAATACAAACGAGCTTCACCGAGCATGGTATACGGACGAATCGTTTGTAGTAGTTCTTGAAATTCTCGATCGTTAATTTGAGGGGTATGCAGTTGGGGAAATTGAGAGACCAATCGATCGAATAACGTTCGAGCTTCGCGATGATTGGGAAAATATCGCAATTCTTCTTGCAGGGCTTGAAGAGCAGATGAAGCTTGGTTTTGTCTGAGAAAGTAAATCGATCGCAGGTAATCGAGACCTGAGATGGGTTGCTTGAAAGATTTTGCTCGATTCAAGTAGCTGAATGCTTCTTCATTCTGATTTTCATTTAATGCCCGTATAGCTTGCTCTCTTAAGTTCAGAACAGATTCGGACAGAATTTCTGCGTGCAAAAATTTTGCTTTTTGATGTTCGGGAACGCACTTTAATAAATCGTTGAGTACGGTAATGGCTTCGTCTTTGCGTTCCAATCTCGACAAAGCAATGGCTTTTCCATAGTTTAAGCCGATCTCTTGTGGTTGAAGGGTCAGTGCTTGTTCGATCGCCCTTAAGGCAACGCTATCATTTTTTGAGTTGAGATTCTCTACCGCTCGATCGAGAACAACTCGAACTTGCTGATTCTTGAATAACTCTTCTGCTTCTAGAAGCTGTTGGCGAAGCTCGTCGGAAGATTTCATATGATTCGTACCCAGATAGTAATCGATAACTTGCATTTGCTCGGTTGTCGTCCGAGGCTGAGGTTCGCAAAAGAGCGATTTTAACTGTACTTGTCTGGTTTTGGGGGTAAAGGCTAAATCTTTTAGAACTGTCGGATCTCCCACAAAAGATAATTGTTCCGAACCAATAGAAAAGTAGGAGCAACCGGATTTCACGGCATAAAATAGATGCGACCCCAACTCGTTACTCGCAGCGTAGCGATGCATCGAGCAAAGATGATAAAATCTAAATAGGAAATTTCGATCGTAAGCATGTCCTGCTGAAACAATTTCAAGTCCTCTTTTTTGATAAGGAAGATGACGCTTTAAGAGAAAATCTTTCCAGTAAATACAAACCCGAACTGGATAATATTTGGGGTCGAGATTTTTTAACTCTTCAGCTAGAGAGTCATCATCCATTTTGACGGTGATGTGGTGAGTCGAGTGAAAGGGGAAAAATATCGTTCCCTGTCTTTTGGGTTGCGAATGATTTTTCAGCAGATGTAATAAATAGAGAAAAGGTGATGCACCAGAAATCACCTTTTTATTCGTTCGACGGTGATGTTGAAGCGCTCTACAGTAAGCAGCTTTTCGATAATCTGGATAAGTCCATAATACAGGAAAATTAGAATTCACTTCTGCTTCCCATACTTTATCTTCACTTAAGGAAACACCGTGAGGAATAATAGTTTTTAAGGAATACTCTAAAGGTAATTTTGAATATTTTTTAATAATATAGTCGATGCCATAGTAAGCATTTGCCCGAAATAGCTCTTGGGTGATTTGAGGACGATCGGCACAAAGTATGGCGAGATTTTTTTGATGCTCTAATGTTTCTTTTAATCCAAGCACTATTCCAGTTTTTGATATTTTCAGTTATTCGATAATTTTTCGAGTATCAATTGGGCGATCGAAAATTACAATTTCAGAAAAATATTATGGTCGCTATTTTTTAGACTGAAAGGTTCGATTTGTGTCTGTGGGTAAGGTAAGATAGGAACGCAAAAAACGAGACTCGATCCTCAACTCCCATCGAGAAAAGTACATCATACAGACAACTCGATGGGTTTGAGCGAAGAAAAAACATGGATAGAGATAACTGGTCTGGAAGTTTTCATATTGGAGAACGAACCTACGGAGGTCGCTATCCTAGCTATATTATTGCCGAGATCGGTTCCAATCATGGCGGCAGTTTAGAGCGATCGAAAGAATTTGCCTCGGCTTGTGCCGAAGCGGGTGCAAATGCCGTCAAGTTTCAGTCTTGGTCGGCTCGCAAACTTCAGAATATTAAGGATCTGACTTCCGAGGGCCAGCTTCACGAGTCTAAGGTTATCCCAATTCTGGAAAAATATGAAGTCCCGGAGTCTTGGCACTCAGAACTAGCAGCCTACTGTCGATCGCTCGGTGTCGATTTTTTGTCTACTCCGTTCGATATCGATCGGGCGCGGTGGCTCCAAGCCGTCAAGGTTCCTGCCATCAAGATTTCATCGGGAGACTTAACCTATTGTCAGCTACTTGAAGAAGTCGGACAGTATAATGTTCCCATCTTGCTATCCACGGGAATGGCTAGTTTGGGAGATATCGAAGCGGCACTAGAGCGCTTGAGAGCCGATCGACATTCGTCCCCCCCACACATCGTTCTGCTACACTGCGTTGCTGCATATCCTCCCCAACTCGAAGATGCGAATTTACTGGCCATTCGCACCCTGCGAGAAGCCTTTAACTTACCCGTTGGCATCTCCGATCATTTTTCGGGATACGACACTGTGCTGGCGGCTGTGGCGTTGGGGGCCGGGGCGATCGAAAAACACGTCACTTTTTCCCGTACCGACGGTCATCCCGATAGCTTTTTTGCCCTGGAAATTGATGAGTTTCGCGCCATGGTGGCAGCGGTGAGAAACCTAGAATCTGCCCTGGGGGATGGGAGAAAGCAGTGTCGGCCGAGCGAAGCCGACGGACGGGTTGGGGGTCGCCGTTGCTTGTTTGCAGCGCGAGATCTCGAAGCGGGCCGCACGATCGCTCGGGAAGACATTTCGGTGGTTCGTCCGAATATTGGTCCTTTGAAGCCGCAAGATCTCGATCGGGTTCTCGGACGGCAGGTTCGGAAGGCGATTCCGGCGGGTATGCCGTTGAGCTGGGACGATGTGGAGTCACCATGAAACCGACAGATGACCTCTCGATCTTCACCCAAGCCTCTCCCCAAATCGGTCACGGTCACGCGATGCGGTGTCGTTCCCTGGCTCAAGAAGGACGGCGGCGGGGGATGAACGTGGGATTTGTCACCGAAGATCCCTATACGATCGATCTACTCCAATCCTTCGGCGAGGAAATCGTCAACCCGACGGTATTCGATCGTCTGCCTCGGTTCGTCGTTCGAGATTTTAAAACCCCCAATTCCCCCGAACTCGTGCGAGAAGAAGTCGCTCGCGGGTCGGTGGTGCTGCTGATGGACGAACTCGGTGCGGCACGGACGGAAGCGTCTTTGGTGGTGGATGCTTTGATGACACCGACTAGAAGCGCGCAATACGAGTCGAGTTCCCAAACCCAATACTCGTACGGCTTATCTTACACGCCGCTACATCCGCAATTCATCCAAAACCATCGAGCGGCCACTCCCGGTACGACGCAGCCATCGAGATTGTTTGTTTCCTTTGGCGGCAGCGATCCGTTTTCGATCGCCGTTCGATATCTGCGCGCCTTAGATGATGTAGGGTTTCGGGGACCGGCAACCATCGTCGCCGAAGGAACCGCAGCCGGACGCGAAGCCGTAGAAGCCATTGTCGGGGATTGGCAACAGACCCAAGTATTGCAAAACGTCCGCGATATGGCGTTTTACATGAAAGATTGCGATTTAGTGGCTACCAAATTAGGGGTCACTCAGCTCGAGGCATTTTGCTTGGGTTTGGGTTGCGTTGCCATCGAACCCACCCCCGCTCACGTCAACCTACAACTCGACTTAACTCGCGCCTACGATCGATGGCCGATGATTGATTTTGGGTTAGTCGATCGCGTAGACTTTGGTTTGGCAGCCCGGAAAACCGTCGAGTTACTCCAAAGTTCCCCGCAGCTGGCTCAATTGGGAGAACGAGGGGCACAGCTTGTTGATGGTTTGGGCGTTCGGCGAATCCTAGACCAGCTCGTTTTCCTCGCCGATCGATAGATCGTCGCTTCCCACTGAGCATCTCGATGGCTTCCGTCGTCAGTACGGTAACTCTCCCCTTACAATTCGGTCGTTCGACCCCGAAAAACCGACGGACTCTTTGCAGAACTCATGATTTCCCCCTCTTCTCAACAACAAACCGTGGCGATCGTTCAGGCGAGAATGAACTCTACTCGGTTGCCGGGAAAAGTTCTGTTACCCCTAGCAGATCGCCAGGTTCTATTTCATATTTGGGAGAGGCTGTCTCGGGTGCAAGGTCTCGATGCGATCGTCATTGCCACCACTGCCGCCGACTCCGATCGCCCGATTGTCGAATTCTGTCGCAGCCATCAGATTGAAGTCTTTGCCTACGAGGGGTCTGCGGATAATTTACTCGATCGCTACATTGGCTGTGGCGATCGCTACCATGCCGATATTATTGTCATGGTCGATGGCGATTGCCCTCTTTTACATCCGCCGACGATCGAACGGATGGCGGGTGCGCTGCGGGATAATTCCCATGCCGAATACTGTCAGCTTGAGGAAAGTTCGATCGAAGGCGGGGTGGCGGTACTGCGTCTGGCCACTTACAAAAAGATGGCGCAACTGGCCACCGAACCCTGCCATCGAGAACATGCCACCCTCTTTTTGGTGGAAAATCCCCATTTATTCTCGATCGTTAAAGTGCCTTGCGAGGATGAATTTCGCGACATCAAACATCGATTGTGGCTCGATACTCCCGCCGATTATCGCTTTTTAAACCAAGTCTACGATCGACTCTACCAACCTGGAGAAATTGTCGATTTACGCGCCGTGGTTCGATGGCTGAAAACCGATGCCGAATTGCGATCGATTAACGCGCGCGTCACCCAGAAAGATGTTCGCGAACGGGTGCGTCCCCTGGCGATTCTCCCCTATTCCTTACCCGAGGTATTCTACCAACAAGCGTGGGAAGTCGTATCCGTTCTCACGGAACGGTTTCACGTCGGTGTGCGCTTGTTAGCTGCGGATTTATCCCCATCCGAACGAGACTGGTGGCATCGCCACAACCTGACACTTTGGGATCGATCGCCTCAACCCGGTGAAGCAGTGCTGTCTTTCGATGCCGAGGCAGAAGGATTTCAACCCCTCTCGCCTTCTGGTGAGGGAATGCCGAGAATGCAAATCGGATTGTCCGGTGGCGAGTCGGCGACGGCGTTAGCCACCCTCGCGGCCTGCTATGGGGGGTATCAAAGTACCGCCTCCGGTTACTTAGAGGCAACCCAACAATCGAGTGCGGATGGCAGCCATCTAGAAACACCCCCCTGTCCTCTGTGTGGCAGCGAAAATCGCCAAGAGATCTGGTCTCATCCCACTGGAGTCACCAACGGAATTTGCCTCGATTGCGGTCATATTTACCTGACTCGCCAACTCTCAGATGCGGCGATCGACATTAGCTACCGGGATTATCAACAAAGCTATCCCGACGACTATTTACGAGACCCATCGAATGGCTTTTTTGAACTAGCAGGCAATCGCCATCAATTATTACAAAAATATTTACCCCAGCCTCCGAAAACTCTATTAGAAATTGGTTGCGGTTACGGTCATTTCTTGAGTTTATGTGGGTCTGAATGCGATGCATTTGGCATCGAACCGTCCCACGAACAAGCCTTATTCGCGCGCAAATATTTTGAGAATAATGTTGAGGATTTAGAAATCTGGGAATGTCACTACAACCGCCTGGATTTAAAACCATCGAGTTGGCCGAAAAATGGCTTTGATGTTATTTGTGGGTTCCACGTTCTCGAACATATCAAACAACCCGATCGATTTCTCAAGTTTGCCCGAAAACTCCTCAAACCTGGTGGCTATTTAACGATCGCCGTTCCGAATATTTTTACGCTATCCCCGGATTTAATCGAACTCTTTTTCATCTATCGAAATTGGCATCTACATACCTTTTCACCGGATACGCTATCGAGAATTTTGAGGCAAGCGGGATTCGAGATTGTCGAACTATCCGACGAACAACCCATTCCCATGCTTCGCAGCAGTACCATTGCGATTGCCCGATCGGTTGAAACCCCTGTATCACCTCCAATATTGCCCGATCGGATTGCAGAATCTCGTACGGCGATCGAGCGGTTTCATTCCACCCTTGATACTCGCTTGCAAAAAGTAAAAGAAGCCTTTCAAAAATGGACATCTGATGGCACGATCGTCGCCATTTACGGCGGAGGCATTCACACCCAAGCTTTGCTCGAACTCTCTGGCATTCAAGCCAGTCAAATTCGCCTGATTATCGATGACAATCCGCAAAAACAAGGACAAACCTTACAAGGCATTCCCATTTATAATTTCCAAACTGCATTAACTTTAGGAATTGAGGCGATCGTCGTTTCTTCCCTAGCATCCGAACATAAAATCCTACCTCGACTGGAAAAAACAGCTCCCCCGCAGATTCAAATTGTTGGCATCTACCGAGATTTAATCAAAACAAATGACCGATTCTAAAGACTACATCGCGATCGTCGGTGCGAGCGAACTGGTGATGCCAGCCTATCGCATTGCCCGAGAAGAACTGGGGTTGGGAATTATCGCCCTCGACTACAATCCCACTTCGCCGGGGATGGAATATGCCGATGTGGCCCTCAATGTCAGCACCAAAGACATCGACGCAGCCGTGGCGGCGACTCGAGAAATCGCGATCGAGTACCCAGTCAAAGGGGTGTTTACCTGCGGTGCGGATGTGGAGATGACCGTGGCTGCCATTGCCGAGGCGCTTTCGCTGCCGGGGATTCCCGTTGAGGTGGCGCGGCGATGTAACGATAAACTACTGATGCATCGCTATCTTGACGAGGTTGGTTTTTCCGAAAAGGCCCAATACCGAATCGTTCGCAATCTTGCAGAAGCCGAAAAAGCCGTCGGTGAAATTGGCTTTCCCTGTATTTTTAAGCCTTTAGATAACTGCGCCTCTCGCGGCGTTCAGCGGGTTGAAACTGCTGAAGCGGTGACCGATGCTTATGCCTTGGCGGTCTCGTTTAATGGGTCTCGCCAGGGAGAAATTCTGATCGAGCAATGTTTGGAAGGAAGCAAACACACCGTCGAGATGATAACTTGGCAAGATCGGTGGCATTTACTCTCACTTATCGACACCCACTATATTTCACCGCGTTGGCCTTGCGAAACGGGTTTGAATACCACCCAACTGAGCGATGAAATGCAAGCCAAACTGTTTCAATTTGCCGAACGGGTGGCGCGGGCGATCGGGATTGATTTTAGCGCTCATAAAGTGGACGTGAATATCGCACCGGATGGCACGATCGGGTTAATCGAACTCACCGCAAGACTTTCGGGTGGGTTTCACTGCCAGTACGCCTCTCCCCTTGCCTTTGGCAGCCACGATATCCGCGCCGCACTCAAACTCGCCGTCGGTGGGCCGCTAGATTTAGAGGATATTCGCCACGCCTACGAAAAAGGAGCGGCAGTGAAAGCGGTATTTCCGCCACCCGGACGGATTACCTCCATCTCGGGGATCGAGGCGGCCCAGGCAGTACCGGGAGTCGATCGGGTTTTCGTCTGGAAACAAGTCGGAGATGTCATCAGTCCTTACCGCAATTCCGCCGATCGACCTGCGTTTGTGATTGCCAAAGGGGAAACCACTCCAGAGGCGATCGCCAATGCCGAAGGGGGAGTTGCACTCGTTCAAATTCAAACCGAACCCATTGAGTCCTAAGCGATCGAACCAAACATCAAACCATGCCATCCAAACCACAACCTTACTCGATTGTCGTTCAAGCCGGGCCCGACGAAATTCTCCACGCTCCCGATGCAGACGCGCTCAATCTGCAAACCCTGAAGGAATGGCCCTCCATTTCCGATCTGGTGGTGGTGATGCCAGAGTTAGAAGGAAGTCGGGAGGCGCAACAGAAACTCGAGCGTTGGGGATATCGCTCTTTTGTGGGAGATGTTTACAATATTTGCTGGCGGATTTTAGCGGCTTGCGATCGGTTTCCAGAACAAAAATTTGCCGTGCGAGTGTTGGCAATTTGGAAGCATATCGATCTTGAATATGTCGATCGCCTGGTATTAGAAATGCAAAATAATCCCTGTGACTTGGCGATCGCACCTCGGGATTTCGATCTGACATTAGCCGCGGATGTGGCATCGATCGAAGCGCTCAAACGAGTGGGGTCTCTGGAGGGAAACTCCCAGGAAATCATGCGCGCGAAATTCAATCCTTGGGGGTATATGGAGATGTACCCCGAAGCGTTTCAAGTCACACACCTCGAACCCGCTCCTAAGTATAGTCCCGAGCAATGCCAAACGATTCTATCTCAGAAACGCTGCCATCCCGAAAATGAGTTTTTCGGACGCGATTATGCCGGGTCTCGCTATCATTTAATCGCCGAAACACTTCCGGCTGATTTAAAGATTTTAGATATTGCCTGCGGTTCTGGATTTGGTTCGGCTCTACTTGCCAAAAAAGCTGCTTTCGTGTTGGGAGTTGATTATCTCGAACATTATATCGATAAAGCGCGAGAACGCTATCCGGAAACCGATCGATTGCAATTTATCGTCGGAGATGGGGAGAAGTTTCTTTACAACAATAAAGAAGAACAATTCGATGCGATCGTCTCGTTGCACACCCTAGAACATGTTCCCAACGATCGAGCGATGGTTGCCGCACTTTATCGAAATTTACGTCCTCAAGGTACATTTATTGTCGAAGTTCCGTTACAATGTCAGCGACCCCTCGGCGTACCGATCAATCCCTATCATCTCCGCGAATATACACCGGAACAATTTATTTCTTTAATTGAATCTGCGGGATTTGAAATTGTGAAAAAAATCGGTGTCTGTCGTTCTTTTTATGGAGAACCCACACAAGCACGAGATGCACTTCAGTTACACGCAATTAAATCTTAACCGTCGATCGACTCTACTTTAGAAAAATGCGATCGTCATCCCTCCAGTTATTTTCATTTTTTCATCTCAATTTGATGTATTCCTCGATCGAGGAACACCAACGCTTACAAGTTATCGAACGGTGTTACTGGCCCCTGCTCGATTTAACCGAACGCTATAACATCAAGCTGGGAATTGAAGCATCTGGCATCACCTTAGAAATCATTCAAGACCTCGATCCGCATTGGATTGCGAAATTAAAACAACTCCAGAATCGAGGTTTGTGCGAGTTTATCGGCTGTGGGTACGCACAAATCATCGGACCTCTGGTTCCCTCCTTAGTCAATGCAAAAAACTTATCATTCGGTCAGCAAATCTATCAAGAAAAATTAGGTAATCGTCCCCAAATTTCTTTAATTAACGAACAAGCCTACTCCGCCGGATTAATCCCTCACTATCTAAATGTTGGCGATCGGGCGATAATTATGGAGTGGAACAATCCATTCCGCCACCATCCAGAATGGCAGCCGGAATGGCGCTATCTCCCTCAGTTGGCTTGCACTCACCAGGGTGATGAAATTCCCCTAATTTGGAATAAGTCGATCGCCTTTCAAAAGTTCCAACGTTACGCACATGGCGAGATCGAACTTGACGAACATCTCCATTATCTCGAAACCCATTTAGCAACTCAGCCTCGCGCTTTTCCACTGTATGGCAACGATGCTGAAATCTTTGGCTATCGTCCCGGTCGATATCATACCGAAGCGGAGATCGAATTTGACGAGTGGCAGCGAATTGAAGAACTTTTTTCGACCCTCACGGCAGACGATCGCTTCGAGTTTATTTCACCGAGTCAAGTCCTCAACTTAATGCAGGTTCTGAATGCAGGAAATCGATTATATTTGGAGTCCGCAGAGCAGCCGATTCCGGTGAAAAAACAAGGGAAATATAATATTACTCGTTGGTCGGTAACCGGACGAAACGACTTAGGAATTAATACAGCCTGTTGGCGAATTTTCGATCGACTCAAACAGAATCCCGATACGAGCGATCGCCAGTGGCGCGAACTCTGTTATTTGTGGAGTAGCGACTTTCGCACCCATATTACCGAGACACGCTGGTCGAACTATCAAAAATGCCTGAAAACATTAGCAAAAGAAGTCGGGATTCTCGAACCCGTTCCGCCGATATTCGCTTCGATTTCAGGCGATCGAGATTTCTCCGAAACACTCCCCGACGATATTCAAGTCGAACGGGAAAAACGCTATTTAAATATTGTCACCCCAGGTGCGAGAATCTGCCTCAACTGTCGCCGGGGTCTGGCCATCGAACGGTTTGGAGTCGATCGAACCGGTGAAGATTGGCTGGTGGGAACTCTGCACCACGGCTATTACGATGATATCCAGTGGGGGGCCGATTACTATACCGGACATTTAGTCTTCGAGACTCCCGGACAGCCGAAAGTTGCCGATCTCAATCCCGTCGAACCGATTGTCAGATACGATCGCCAACGAGAACTCCTGCAAATCGAAGGTATCGTTGCTACTCCCCTCGGAAACGTTCGCAAACGAATTTGTATCCCCAGAGAAAAACCGCGCATTTCGATCGCCTACCAACTCGATTGGGGAGAGCAACCCATTGGCGCGCTGCGTTTGGGACATATCACCCTCAATCCCAAAGCGTTTCAATCCTCACAACTGTTTTACCGAAACCATCAGGGTGGCGACTTACCCGAAACATTTTTCCCGAACGATCGTCCCATCGACCACAGTCGATCGGTTTCTTTTCTCGTTTCGGCCGAAAGTGGCATCGGTCTGACTCAAGGATGGATTGAGGTAGGAGATCGCCAGCGATGGTTGCGAATTGGGATCGATCGACAATACTCGATGCTACTGGGGATGTTTCAATATCAACGAATCGACCCGGATTACTTCTGTCGATTGCTATTTTCCGCTCGCGAAATGGACGAAACCAGCCGAATCGATCCCATGCGATCTTCATATCCCCTCTCCTGTGCTATTTCGATCGAAGTACGGTCTTAATGGACGACACTACCCGATCTTGGTTGACTTCGCTCAAACCGGCATAGAGGGGAATGCTGATGGCTTCTCGATAATACTGCTCCGATTGGGGAAAATCCCCCCAGGCAAACCCGAGTTTTTGGTAGTAGGGTTGGGTGTGAACGGGGATGTAGTGCAAATTGACCCCAATTTCTGCTTGTCTGAGTTCTTCAAAAACCTGGCGGTGGGTTTTATTTATCTTCTCGAGTTGCAAGCGAATCACATACAAATGCCAGCTCGATTCCGTATCGGGATGCTGCCAGGGGAGAGTAATCGGTAAGTCTTGCAGTAATTCGTGATAACGCGCGGTCAGACTCCGACGACGCGCCACAAACTCATCCAATCGTGCCATCTGACTCGCACCCAATGCCGCTTGAATATCGGTAATGCGATAGTTGAAGCCGAGTTCGAGTTGCTGGTAATACCATCCACCGTGGGATTCTTCTTGGATTAAATCCGGGTTGCGGGTGATACCGTGGGTGCGCAAGCGAATCAGCTTTTCGTACAAATCTTCTCGATTGGTGAGAACCATGCCGCCTTCTCCGGTAGTGATAATTTTCACCGGATGAAAGCTAAACACTGTCATATCGGAAAACGCACAGGAACCGACGGGTTTTCCTCGATAGTTTGCACCAATGGCATGGGAAGCATCTTCTATGATTTGAAAGCCGTAATGTTGCGCCAACTCGGCAATTCGCTCCATCTGGCAAGATTGTCCGGCTAAATGGACGGGAACGACAATTTTTGGTAGTTTTCCTTGTTGTTTGGCTAGTTCTAATTTGCGTTCTAATTCTTCAATACTGAGGTTATAAGTTCGCGGATCGATATCGATGAAATCCACCTGCGCGCCGCAGTACAACCCACAATTTGCCGAAGCCACAAAGGTATTCGGCGATGTCCAGAGACTATCTCCGGGCCCCAAATCCGCTGCCAAACAAGCGATATGCAGTGCAGCAGTGGCACTAGTGACGGCAACGACATATTTGACCCCGCAATAATCGGCAACGGCTTGCTCGAATCTGGGAATTGCCGGACCTTGGGTAATCCAATCCGATCGCAATACATTGACAACTGCATCGATATCCTGTTGGGAAATATCTTGACGACCGTAAGGGATAAAAGAATTCACCATTGAATAATTACTTGAATTTCCAAACAAATAAGTGAGTCGAGTTGAGTGGATTTAAACCCATGATATCGGGTTTATATTCGAGAATTTCAATATCGTCGCGTTCGTGTAAAGTTTGAGCTAAATCTCGATTGTAATCATTCAGTTCCATATAGCGATTTCTAAACAATCCGAGTAAAGAATGGCGATCGCTTAAAACGCAAGGCTCAAAGTTAATCGCCAAATCAATTTTATCGCGGTGCTGTTCTAACCCTCGAACAAAACTATCAGCGCTAGGAATTTGCTCGATACTATGAACGGTTAAAACCAGACTGCCCTCTCGAATCATTTGGTATGAGTCTAAATCGTAATAATTGAAGACTTGTAAATCTAGCCCCAATCGAGACCCCAACTTGACTGCATTTTTAGAATACTCTCCACCATAAACTTCCGAACATATCTGTTTGAGATAGGCAAGATTGTAACCAAATCCGCATCCAAGTTCGCAAATTCGTTGAGGTTTATATTTAGCAATTGTCGATGAAAGCAGTGAGTAGTAGATAGAACGAACGATTTTTAGATCGGTCTCAAAAATTTCGTCACCAAATGAAACCGTTGTCGGGCTATCTTCTCGAACGCCACTCAACTCGTACCCTTTGCTGACGTACTGTTCAATATCATCAAATTCAAATTCCAGAAGGGGACCGTATTTATCCTGGTTATACTCTCGTTCGACTTGCTCGAGGTCTCGTTTTTTAGAAAAAGGTTCGATTCCGAGAATTCTACGAGTCCAAGGATTATTTGCGGACAAATACCGATCTAAGCTAATGGGCTTCATTTATGGAGCAGTTTTATCAGAAAAAACTATTTAGAAATCATATCGATGAGCTGTTGAGCACTCAGCCATTCTGTATTCGTATCGGAACTATAAGCAAATTCTCCAGAGACAAAAGTTCCCTTTTCTCCTAAAGCATTACACGTATAATCGACACCGTGAGGATACTCAATTGTCGGGGTGATGACGTAATGGTCGGCAAATTCTAGAGTTAAGTGGGAAGATTCGATCGGACACATGACTTCATGCAGTTTTTCTCCCGGTCGAATGCCGACAATTTTCTGAGGAATTCCCGGTGCTAATGCCTCTGCCATATCCGTCATTTTCATTGAAGGGATTTTAGGAACGAAAATCTCTCCTCCCTGCATCCGATCGAAACTTTTTAATACGAGTTCGATTCCCTGTTGTAGAGTAATCCAAAATCGAGTCATGCGCGCATCGGTAATCGGTAATTCTGTTGCTCCTTCTCGAATTAATTTTTGGAAAAATGGAATCACAGACCCTCTCGAACCCACGACATTGCCATAGCGCACGACGGAAAATCGCGTTCTGAGATTGCCTGCTAAATGATTGGCAGCAACGAATAATTTATCAGCGGCCAGTTTCGTTGCCCCGTAGAGATTAATCGGATTTACTGCTTTATCTGTAGAGAGAGCAATCACTTTTTCAACGTCTTGCTCTAGAGCAACGTTAATCAGATTATCCGCGCCATAAATATTGGTTTTAATACATTCCATCGGGTTGTATTCTGCCGCTGGAATTTGCTTGAGTGCCGCTGCGTGAATGACGTAATCGACCCCTCGCATGGCCAACCGCAGCCGATCGCGATCGCGCACGTCACCGATAAAATATCGCATTTCCGAGGCGTTTAGCTCTTGCGCCATTTCAAACTGCTTCAGTTCGTCGCGGGAATAGACAATGATTTTCCGGGGCTGATATTGACTTAAAATCGTGCGCGCGCACTGCTTGCCAAAGGAACCCGTGCCACCCGTAATTAAAATCGATTTTCCATTCACCATTGACCTTATATCCCTAAATTAAGGCGCACCTGAGATACTCTACCCTAAAGTGCGATCGCCTCGCGACCCATTACCAGGCTCTTACTCGGGCAGTTCTCCAAATCGATCGCGATACCGTTCCAGCAGGGCTTCGAGTTCTTGCGCTTTTTGCTTTTCCCGTTCGGCTTCCTGTTGCGCCCGTTCGGTTTCTTGTTGCGCTTGCTCGGCTTCCTGCTGTGCCCGTTCGGCTTTCTGCTGCGCTCGTTCGGCTTCCTGCTGTGCGAACTCTGCTGGGGTGGGTAATAACTCACCGTCTAGGGTCTCCCAGCGCAACCAGACCGCTGGAACATTTTTGTACGTGCCTTCCCAGCAGACTAAAGCCAACCCCAACCGATCGCTAATATATCGGTTGTCTTGTAAATCGAGGGAGACGTACGCGCCATTTTGGAGGCTGAATCCCTGACAGTCGGAGGAGTTGAAGGGGTCGTACCAGAAATATTCTGGAACCCGCAGCCGATCTTGATAAATCTGTTTTTTATCGGTTTTGTCTCGCTCTCGAGTACTCTCGGAGAGGAGTTCGATGACGATATCGGGGGCTTTCCCTTCTTCCCACACCACCCAGCTTTTGCGTTCTGTTTTGGGAACGCCGAGTACGGCAAAAAAGTCGGGCCCTTTGAAGTCGTGGTTCCGCACTTGTGCCGGACTGAAGTAGACGAACATATTCCCCCCAACGTAACCATCCTCTCGCTCCTCCAGCCACGGTCCGAGACTGTCGATGAGCAAATCCATTTGCATTTTGTGTCGCTGAGTTTCCATGGGGATGTCGTCGTCGCAGGGGAGAGTCTCTGGGATGGGGGGCAACGCAACATCCGGTGGTGTGGGAGCGATAGGGGGAGTTTCCGATATCATGGGTGCCTTGAACTTCTTTAGAGGGCGATCGCGATTTTGGGCTGAATGAGTTGTTTGTATTTTAAAACTTCCTGCTAAAACTTCGATCGCCGACCGAGCAAAACCTCTAATAGTAACCGCGCGTTCTACGCGGATATCGGTGAAGGCAAGCTGGGGGAGTACGAACAGAAGGATACCAGTGTGAGATTTATCTCATATGAATCGATTCTCACTGAAATGATAACTGCGATCGGACCCGGTAACAAAGCGCTCGCCCCCTCGAGCCCAAGCGAAAGTCAGTGCAATGCCAGCAACCGGGTCAGACCCAATTTATCGGGTAATTTATTCACAATGCGCATCACTGTGATGCATAAGTCTGAAAATTCATCTTGTTTTGTAACGGAATATACGAAATACTAACTTCAATCTCCGTAACCTATCATCTAACGAACTTGCAAAACGATCGAGCTAAACCCTACAAGGTTGGCTTATCGATCTAACTAAAGATCTAAAAGGGTGCTCGCAACCCTGTCATTAAGATAAATCCAAACGACGCAGACCTTCGGGTCGGTCGCTCCCTAAATTTTCCTCTAACCGTTTTTCATTTCTGAGATGACAGCAACCGTATTGTTATGACACCAAGTACGCCAACGCCTCCCAAACAGAATAAATTCGAGCGTCTCAAATCAGAAAAAGATGGTTTGGCCGTCAAATCCGAACTGGAGCACTTTGCTCGAATTGGTTGGGAAGCCGTTGATGAAACCGACCTCACCCAACGACTGAAATGGTTGGGAATCTTCTTCCGTCCCGTCACGCCGGGTCAATTCATGCTGCGCTTGCGACTACCCAACGGAGTCATCACCAGCGAGCAGATGCGAGTTTTAGCTGCCATTGTCGGACGTTACGGCGAAGATGGCAGTGCCGACATCACCACCCGGCAAAACATCCAACTGCGGGGAGTTCGCCTCGAAGATATTCCCGATATTTTCGAGCGTCTCAAGCAATCGGGTCTGACCAGCATCCAATCTGGGATGGACAACGTTCGCAACATCACCGGTTCTCCGGTGGCAGGCATCGACAAAGCCGAGTTAATCGACACCCGCGACTTGGTAGGACGAGTCCAGGACATGATTACCAATCGCGGAGAAGGCAATCCCGAATTTACCAACCTACCGCGCAAATTCAACATCGCGATCGCTGGAGGTCGGGATAACTCGGTCCACGCCGAAATTAACGATATCGCCTTCGTTCCCGCATATAAAGATGGCGTTCTCGGCTTTAACGTGCTCGTCGGCGGTTTCTTCTCCGCCAAGCGCTGCGAAGCTGCTATTCCGATGAACGTCTGGGTCGAACCCGGTCAAATTGTCGTCGATTTGTGTAGCGCCATCCTTAGTGTCTACCGAGATTTCGGATCGCGGGCCAATCGCCAAAAATCCCGGATGATGTGGCTCATCGACGAGTGGGGAATGGAGAAATTCCGCGCCACTGTCGAGAAGCAACTGGGTCAGACCCTGCAACCGGCAGCGGAAAAAGACGAAATCGACTGGGACAAGCGCGATCACATCGGAGTCTTCCCCCAAAAGCAAGATGGGTTACACTACGTAGGATTGCACGTCCCTGTCGGTCGGTTGCACGCTGAGGAAATGTCCGACCTCGCCCGTCTGGCCGAAGTGTATGGTAGTGGGGAAATCCGCCTAACCGTCGAGCAGAACGCCCTGATTATCAATATCCCCGACGATCGCCTGGATGCTTTTCTTCAAGAACCCCTCTTAGAGAAATTCTCCATCGATCCCGCTCCTCTGGTTCGAGAACTCGTCTCCTGTACGGGAGCGCAGTTCTGTAAATTCGCTCTGGTGGAAACCAAACAGCGGGCCTTGGCACTCACCAAAGAGATTGCCGCCGAGATGAACGTTCCCCAGAAAGTGCGAATGCACTGGACCGGATGCCCAAATTCCTGCGGTCAGCCCCAAGTTGCCGATATCGGCATGATGGGAACCAAAACCCGCAAGAACGGTAAAACCGTGGAAGCTGTGGATATTTATATGGGCGGAACCGTCGGTAAGGATGCAAAATTGGGCGAACGGGTGATGAAAGCCGTGCCCTGCGACGAACTCAAAGCTACCCTACAAAATTTGCTCGTCGAAAATTTTGGGGCAACCCCGAAAGAGGGTCGCGCGCTGCTGACCCCAGACGCGATTTCCCCCCAGGAAACATCTACCAACGGTAATGGCAGCACTCCTGCCGCTACTGCTACCGTTTATTTCCGTAAGTCCGATAAAGAAGTCACCTGCACTGAAGACGACCTCATCTTAGAGGTTGCCGAAGCCGCTGGTATCGAAGCCGATAGCAGTTGTCGCGCCGGAACCTGCGGAACTTGCAAGCAAACCCTCGTAGAAGGAGAAGTCAAATACGACGATTCCCCAGATGCTCTCAGTGATGAGGAACGCAAAGCCGGATACGTCCTTACCTGTAGCGCCCGTCCCGTCGGTCGCGTTGTAGTGGACCTCTAAGCCCCAGTCGCCTTCGATTGTGGATTACCGAAACTCAATACCCCTATCCCAACTCAAAAAACATCATGATTGCCGACGTTTTTCTCAAATTTAACCAGGGTCGATATCGAATCCTGCATTTGACCTGGTTTGCCTTCTTTCTATCGTTCGTTATCTGGTTCAACCTTGCACCCCTGGCCACTTCCGTCCAAGCCGATTTCGGCCTAGAAGTCGGTCAAATCCGAACCATCGCCATTTGTAACGTCGCCCTGACGGTTCCCGCCCGAGTCATCATCGGGATGCTGCTCGATCGCTTCGGACCGCGAATCACCTACACCTTGCTGCTCGGTTACGCCGCGATTCCCTGTTTGGCGTTTGCTTCGGCCCAGAACTTCACCCAATTGGTGATTGCCCGTCTGGCCCTGAGCATCGTCGGTGCAGGATTCGTGATCGGTATCCGGATGACGGCTGAGTGGTTCCCGCCCAAGGAAATTGGTCTGGCCGAGGGGATTTACGGCGGTTGGGGTAACTTCGGTTCTGCCTTCTCTGCTTTCACCCTGGCGACGATTGCCGGCTGGCTTGCCTTCGGCGCTCCCGATCCTAGCACCGGGGACGCACTCCTCAACTGGCGCGCCGCGATCGCTCTGACCGGGATTATCGCTGCTGTCTACAGTCTGATTTACTACTTCAACGTTCAAGATACGCCCCCTGGAAAGGTTTACCAGCGTCCGGCCAAAGCCAGCGGAATTGAAGTGACCACCAAGCGTGACTTCTGGTTCTTGCTGCTGATGAACGTGCCTCTGACGGGAATTCTGATGGTGCTCGCCTGGCGCTTGACGAAGGTCGGCTTCTACGGCATCTCCACCATGTATATCGTCTGGGCGTGCCTCATCGGTCTGTACCTGTTCCAAGCCTTCGGTTGCTGGGATGTTAACAAAGACTTGATGCTCGGTCGCAAGAGCTATCCCCCCGAAGAACGCTACAGCTTCTCTCAGGTTGCCATTCTCGAACTTACCTACATCGTCAACTTCGGTTCCGAACTTGCTGTTGTCTCCATGCTGCCAGCCTTCTTTGAAGGAACCTTCCCGCTTTCCAAAGCCCAAGCGGGGATGATCGCTTCGAGCTATGCCTTCATGAACCTGGTGTCCCGTCCCGGTGGCGGTCTGATTTCCGACAAACTGGGAAGCCGCAAACTCACCATGGGCATTCTCACCTTCGGCATGGGTATCGGTTACATGCTCATGGGAACCGTCAACGGTGGCTGGTGGTTGCCCGGTGCGGTACTGCTGACCATGGCTTGCTCCTTCTTCGTCCAAGCTGGTGAAGGTTCGACCTTCGCTATCGTCCCCCTGATCAAGCGGCGGATTACCGGTCAGGTGGCTGGAAACGTGGGCGCTTACGGAAACGTCGGCGCGGTGGCTTACCTGACCATCTTCAGCCTGTTACCTGGATGGCTTGCCGGTGGCGGCGAAGTGACCCCGGCAGTGATTACCCAAGCCAACCAGTACTTCTTCTGGATGATGGGTATAGCGGCATTGATGGTTGCCTTCCTCTGTTTCTTCGTCCTTAAGGAACCCAAAGGCTCGTTTGCCGAGTTCCACGAAGGGGAAGAAGCGACCGAAGCCGAACCGATGGGTACGATCCCCAACGAAGTCATGGAGTAATTCCATTAACCTTCAAGCTATACGGTTGAGAGGGTGAAAGGAATCGGGGCGAAATGCCCCAGCCTTCCCCTCTTTTTTTCACTTCCCTCGGGCAAACTACTCGTACTTTTCGATCGAACTCGACCTTATCTAAAAATCGATCGCACTACCAGGAGGTCAGGACTATGACACAATCGACCAAGACCCTTTGTCCCTATTGCGGCGTGGGTTGTGGTTTGGAAGTTTCTCCTCCGGCCCAACCGGGTAAAGCCACCAACCGGGATAGCCAGGGCAACCCGATTTGGAAGGTGAAAGGCGATAGATCTCATCCCTCGAGTCAGGGGATGGTCTGCGTCAAAGGCGGTACCGTTGCCGAAGCCCTGGATAAAGACCGTCTGAAGTATCCGATGATGCGCGATTCCCTCGACGAACCCTTCCGGCAGGTCAGTTGGGAAGAGGCGTTCGATCGGATTGTCGATCGCATCCAAACCGCCCGCTTCATGCACGGTCCGGACTCCATCTGCATGTACGGATCGGGGCAATTTCAAACGGAAGATTACTACACCGCCCAGAAACTCCTCAAAGGCTGTCTGGGAACGAATAATTTCGATGCAAACTCTCGCCTGTGCATGTCTTCGGCCGTGGCGGGATACATTCAAAGTTTCGGTTCCGACGGGCCGCCCTGTTGCTACGACGACCTCGAAGAAACCGACTGCGCCTTTCTGATTGGCACCAACACCGCCGAGTGCCACCCGATCGTTTTCAATCGCCTGCGGAAGCACCACAAAAAAAACCGCAACGTGAAGATGATTGTCGTCGATCCTCGCAAAACCCAAACCGCCGAGGCGGCCGACCTCCATCTGGCGATACATCCGGGTACCGATATCGACCTCCTTAACGGCATCGCCCACCTGCTGATGCGCTGGGGTAAACTCGATACCCTCTTCATCGAAGATGTCACCCGCAATTTCCCTGCTTACGCCGAAGTCATCAGTCACTATCCTCCAGAACTCGTTGCCCGCAAGTGCGGCATTCGTCTCGACGATTTGGAAAAAGCCGCCCGTTACTGGGCTGACTCCAAGCGCGTTCTTTCGATGTGGTCGATGGGAATCAACCAGTCTTCGGAAGGGACGGCAAAAGTTCGCACGATTATCAACTTGCACTTGATGACGGGCAATATCGGTAAGCCGGGGGCGGGGCCGTTTTCCCTCACGGGACAGCCCAACGCCATGGGCGGTCGGGAAGCCGGGGGACTCGCCCATATCCTGCCGGGATATCGGGTGGTGAAAAATCCCGAACACCGCCAGGAAGTGGAAACCTACTGGCAGCTTCCGGGTCCGCTAAATCCCAATCCCGGCTTGGCCGCGTGGGATATGATTCTGGGTCTCGAAAGCGGTGATGTCCAAGTCTTTTGGGTGGCTGCGACCAATCCGGCCGTGAGTATGCCCGATATCGAACGGACGAAAGCCGCCTTGCGCAAATCGCCGTTTACGGTGGTGCAGGATGCTTATTATCCAATGGAAACAGCTACTTATGCCCACGTTCTCCTGCCAGCGGCCCAGTGGGGGGAAAAGAGCGGGATTATGACTAATTCGGAACGAGTGGTCACGTACTGCAAAGCGTTTCGCGAACCTCCCGGAGAGGCAAAAGCGGACTGGGAAATTTTTGCGGAAGTGGGTCGGCGATTGGGCTTTGGGGAGTATTTTCCCTGGCATAACTCCGCTGATGTCTACGGGGAATTCGTGGGCTTGACCCGCGATCGCCCTTGCGATATGACTGGATTGAGTCACGATCGCCTCGCCGAGTTGGGTCCGATTCAATGGCCTTGTCCGGAGGGAATGCCCGAAGCTGAGGTGAAAAATTCGTCCAAACGGTTGTATACCAATTTCGAGTTTGCCACCCCCGACAAACGGGCGAAGTTTGCCGCCTATCACTCGAAGGGATTGGCCGAACCCGCCGATGCGGAGTTTCCTCTAGTTCTGACGACGGGAAGGGTATACGAACACTGGCATACCCAAACCCGCACCGGACGCATCGAAAGGATCGCCAAGAAGTATCCCCATCCATTTATCGAGATTCATCCTTGGGATGCCGATAAGCTGGGGATCGACAATGATGTCTGGGTCAAAGTGCGATCGCGCCGGGGAGAGGGCGATTTTTTGGCGAAAATTACCAAAGCGATCGCGCCGGGGACGGTGTTCGTACCCATGCATTGGGGGGCATTGTGGGCCGACAATTCTGAAGCCAACGCCCTGACCCATCCAGAGGCCTGTCCGGATTCGTTGGAACCGGAATTGAAAGCCTGTGCGGTGCAACTAGTACCGCTCGCGAGTCGATTCGCAAGCGAATTACCCTCGGTGGATGCACTCAACGCAACTCCCGTTCTTTGAGAAATGCAAGCGGGTTACTTCCACAAGTAGGATTCGCCGAGAAGTTTGGGAATCTCCCCAGACCGTTCGGCAGCGTGAGTCATCGGAATAAACCCTAGATAGAAGGAGGCAAGAATCGTACAGACGATCAGTAAAATGCTTTCAGAACGATTATTTCCCGAATTCCCAGAGCGATAACTCATGACAATATCCCTATCTGATGTTGATGTTTTGATTAAATGATGAGGCAAAAATAATAAGCCTTTCTTATCTAAAACGAAGAAAAAACGTTTTTGTGCCTATATTTCCATCTTATCCGAACGACTCAAAATTGAGAGTACTTCTTGGAATATAAATTCATCGCCTGAAACCCGCTTCGTGCCATAGGGTGGCTTCTCCTAAAATTGGGGCGACTTCCCCTTGGGGTCGAATCGTGGAGGCGCAGGCGATGGGAATGAATCCAACGACAAAGGAGGAAATGACAACGGATGCAATTAATTCAATGGGGTTTTCCCCAGATTCGCGATTGGGCTTGAATCCCACGCGATCGCGTTGGTTGAATTTAGGTGAGTTCATCTTAAAATTGGGATTTCGATATTAAAGTTGGCGAATTGAAGTTAGCAAAACCCTGAGAGTTATTCGAGACCCATGGCTGGCTAATGCATATTTCCATCTTAGAGTATGTATCAAAATTTACTTTTTTTCGATCTCGCTCGAGTGGACACTCTCGGAAACTTGATGAATTTGTCAAAGTTTTTCAAATTCGCGGCACGACAAGATTTCCAAACCTCGGGTCTAAAAAACTCAGACCGCACGAGATTCGGAGGTTGTGTCTATCGTGTTTGGAGAAGTATTTTACAGGCGATCGTGTTACGAGGAGAGGTCGCCCGACTGTCAAGGGAGCGTCAACGGAATATCAAGGGATCGAAAGCGCGAGAGCTAGAGATGCATCGATTACTCGCCCAAACTGCTCCAGAGCGTTCCTTCACCGGGAACGGTTGGTGCGTTCGAGTTATCTGCCATCAGCGCCGACCCCCATACGATGGGAACGAACCCGAGTACGAAAGATGCGATTACCATCAAAACGATCGAACCCCGACCGGAACTTTCCGTATGAATGCCAGTGTTGTGAACAATATGTTGCGTGCTCATAACAATCTCCTTATGCTTTTTAATCGATGAAGTAACCAAAAGCACGATCGAGATTTGAAATACCCCTATCCCAACGACGACCGTGTTTTCGATTGGTTTTTACCTTACGTTATTTATTGTAGACGAATTTATTCATTCCGTATCGAATTTGACCGTTTAAATTTCAAAAAAGTAACAAATCGTACAGATTTTTAGACATTTGTGGAAACTTAATCCCTCAATCTGTGGGAAGCTGAACCCGTTATGACCCAGTTTTTTCAATTTGAAGCCGATTTTGTCGAATCCCTGCGTTGTATTCCCATGCAAGTGCGCTTTAAACTCGATACCTGTGGGATTAAACTAAAGTTAACCCAGTGGCATCAGTTCGACGGCGGCGATCGTCAAGCCCTCGTCGAGATGCCCTGCCAGACCGAAGCAGAAATCGCAGCGTATCGCGAGTTTCTGACTTACTTGGTGCGAGAGCGAGCTGGAGTTTCCCCTAAGGAGCTGAGTATCGATCCCGATCCTCCGTGGAACATCGGCGATCGCATACCAGTCAACCTCGAGGAAAAAGCCCAAGCGATCGGGGTTACCATTCCGATCGAGCGATGGGCCCAATTGAGTCCCGTGCAACGGTTCGCGCTGATCAAACTCAGCCGTCCGAGCCATGAAAACAACAACTTTCTGCCCGCTCTAGAAGAGTTTGCTCTGGTCTGAAAAGTACATGGCCGTAGATTCGGGTGCGATCGAACAGACACAAAGCACCATGCAAAAAGTGCGATTGAAAAAAGTATTGTACGCAACCATACAAAATCGTCCGACGAACTCTTTTAGAGTGAGGCGTAACGTGAGGAGAACACTAATATCCATGAACCAATCCCCGAACCAATCCCATTTCACCCGCCTGTTCTTTCATCCCCTGGTGCTAGCGACAGCCTTGCTGCTCGCACCCACGGGAGCTAATGCCAAGGAAGCCCCGACGGCCAAGCAGCCAGCCGGTCTGCAAACCAAAGGATTAGCTGAGACGACGCTGCTTTCAGATAAATCGATCGCTCCCGAACTCGAGAGGGCGCTCCCCAGATTGGCTCAGGTTCCCTCTGTAGACGAACTCGCCCGACCCCAAACGCAAACTCAATCTCAAGTCACCTCCGTCTCCCAACTGACGGACGTGCAGCCCACGGACTGGGCCTTCCAAGCCCTGCAATCCCTAGTCGAGCGCTACGGTTGTATCGCCGGATATCCCGACGGAACCTATCGCGGCAACCGGGCCTTGACCCGTTACGAGTTTGCGGCTGGTTTGAACGCCTGTCTCGACCAGATTTTGAATATCCTTCCCAATGAAGGAGAAGTCAGCGCCGAAGATCTGGCCGCCATTCGCCGCCTGCAAGAAGAATTTGCGGCAGAACTGGCCACCCTGCGCGGTCGGGTGGATGCCCTCGAAGCGCGCACGGCCGAACTCGAAGCCCAGCAATTCTCCACCACCACCAAATTGGTTGGGGAAGTGGGCTTTATTGTCGCCGATAGCTTTGGCGGCGACGGCACCGACGGTGGCGACGATGACTCTCAGACCATTTTTGCCGATCGGGTTCGCTTGCAGTTAGTTTCTAGCTTCACCGGACGAGATAAGCTCTTCACCCGTTTGACGGCTGGCAATATTGGTAACTCCTTTACCGATGAAATCGGCACGTTCGAGGGACGTTTTGCCTTCGACGGTCAAAACGGCAACGATATCACCATCGATCGCCTTCACTATGTCTTCCCCGTGGGCGATAAGCTCACCGTAACGGCGATGGCGAGTCTGGGAGGACACCACTTCTACGCCAATACTTTCAACCCCGGTTTGGAAGCTGGTGGTGGTGCCAACGGCGCGCTGTCTCGCTTTGCCGAGCGCAACCCCATCTACCGGATCGGTTTGGGCGGACAGGGGATCGGTCTGAACTACCGATTCAACGATAAAGTCGGCTTGCAAGCGGGATACTTGGCTCGCGGCGGTAACAACCCCACAGAAGGAGCGGGTTTGTTTAACGGCAACTACTCGATTATGGGGCAGTTGGAAATCGAACCCACCGATAGTATTAGTGTCGGTTTGACCTACGTTCACGGCTACGACCCCGCTGCCGGACGGCGTTTTACCTTCGGCGGCA
>JAXHUC010000189.1:0-10371 GCA_034189805.1 Cyanobacteriota bacterium | reverse complement strand
AGCATTCGAGGTAAAATTTACTCTCGCCAGGGCAATACCCAAAAGGCAAAGGCTGACTTCCAGAAAGCGCTGGAGTTGACGGACGATCGAGAACTGATAGAAGAAATCGAACAGGAACTTCGGGAACTCGAGTAAATTTACCGACAATCGATCGGTCTGTCCCGCAATCGCCCCATTTCATCCGCCCACTGATGCAGACGAGGACTGTACCAGGCTTTTTGCCAGCGCCCACCTTCCCAACAAGCTTGCATGGGTTGCCACTCGCCATCGAGTTCCACAGTTTGCATCGGCGCGGGTTGTCTGGGGTGCAAGAAAATCGAGTCGATGGGAACCCGTGCCCGATTCCAAAAACCAAAGGAGCGATCGATGGGAAAATAGTAGCCGGGATGAGGTTCGCGACTAATGGCAAGGTAGAGGTGAGTGTCGCTACGGGTTAACACCTGCCAGATATAGCCGTTGTAGAAAACCCAGCTATTCTTCTGAATCCGAGAAGGGTTGTTGCTGCCATTGTTCGATCGCTCTTTCATCGTCTTCAATGACCTTGCACCACGCCTCCCACTATCTTCTCGATACTCTAACCAGACATCCTACTGGGCGATCGAAATTTGCCGAACCAGTAGACTGGCCACTTCCCCTGGCTTCGCAGTGGGTTGGGGTGGACTCCAGGCAGTGACGGGGGCAAATCCGAGACGGTACAGCGTATAAATCGTATGCTGGACTCCCTGCGGCGAACCGATGACGAGGATTTTTACCGATTCTCGGCGCGGTTCGGAGTTGGCAAGACGAGATACGGACATCGCAGCATCGGAGTTGGAGTTGGGAAGAAAGCCAGTTGTCATGGAATTGACCTCGAATATTTTGGTGAAGTCTTGAGTTGAGTGAGACACTGAAAAGATGCAGGTATTGCCAGCCCAAAACAGACCAATCGAGTCGAAACTCCGGTTGGCGTGCTGTCGTCAGTGCCAATTCAAAATTGAAAAAGTAAACTCCTTGCTATATAGCTTGAGCTACACAGCTAAGGCTTAACATGGAACAAAAAGAAAATCGACTCACCCTGGCAAAATTACGAGAACGTGCGGGTGTCACTCAACGAACCTTGGCTGCGGCCTTGGGAGTTACCGTCACAACCATTAGCAGTTGGGAACGGGGAGCAAAACAACCCCGTCCCAGTTTGCCGCAGGTGAAAATTATGACGGAAGTGCTTCAATGCACCCTTGACGAACTGGTCGAGGCGACAACTCCGCGATCGCAATAATGGGAAAAGCTGGTACAGCACTCAGGCAAACATTGCAGACTTACGGCATCAGCCAGAACAAACTCGCCGTAACGCTAGGAGTCGATCGGTGGTCTTTCACGGGTTCCACGAAAATCGCGATCCTTCTGCCGAGACGGTGGCGCAAATTGCCGAAGCACTTGGACAACTCAACCCCAATGCATCGGAAGCATTCGTGCGATCGTACTTGGGGAATTTCCTGCGAGATGGCAACTCGTAGTTTGGTAGACGTGACAAAAATAAGACAACGCGATACTCCCGAATGCGGCGCGGAAGCCCCTGACTGGTTGTTCGAGGGGTCTTCAAATACTAGTGCCGCTACGGGTCATTAAAAATGCGTCTTGAAAAGTTGAACGGGACGGAAACCGACACCGCTCACTTTTCGCAAAATTAAAAATTAAAAATGCTTACTGTATGTAGCTTTCAGCGGTTGAGAGCTAGTCAGTTATTTCTGCCGCGTTGCACTAGATGCCGTCTGATGTATTCTCTAAAAAATTTTGTAGTCGATCGAAATACTGCTGACCTTCTGGTGTACTTTGAGTAAACCAGACGATCGCAGCGGCTGCTAATACGAACAACATCAAACAACCCAAACAACTATCACCAGAAGAAGAAGAGCGGGAGTAGCCCTTTGAATCACGTACTTGAGTCTGAGGGGCATCTTCTTGAAAGTAATAGTATTTTTGTTCTAAACGGCAATATAAAGTTTCAATGGATGTTTCCCACTCGCGAGGTAAATCGAACCACTCTTTTGAAGTTTTATTCCCGGTAAATTTGTATTGATGATATTTTTGGTGCAGAGATTTTTCTAAAGCACTGTAATCTTTAACGGCGATCGCAAAAAGTAATCTATTGAATGTTGCTTGCTGATTGTTATTTAAACTGCGTATTCGCTGTTCGAGATTTTGGGTTCGTCCGATTTTATATCTTCCCCAACTCATGTCGTTCTTTGGATAAAGTCCCTCCGCTCGAACAAAATAAACGTAGCCGCATCCCTTACGCTCAATTTGAGATGTATTCTCAGTTGAGTAAAACATTCAATTCAGTGATATTTCAGGTTTCAAAATTATTAGAATACTTTTGAAGCGGATTTTCGAGTAGAGGATGTACAGGAAATTTGGCATCAAAAGTATTTGACAAAATAATTCGAGTATGCATAGAATAAACTCATCAACAAAACGGTTGGTTAATCGAATTTCGTGCCCAAGTCCAAAGCACGGGAACATTTATTGCAAGCAGCGGAAGTCTTGTTCGTCCAACGCGGTTACGAAGCCGTAACAGTCAAGGATATCGCCAAGGCAGCCGGTATCCACCATGCCTCGATCTACCATCACGTTCCCGGTGGTAAAGCCGACCTGTTTATCGAAGTGATGACGCGGTGCTTCCACCGACATCAAGCGGGTATCCAAGAAGCGATCGATGCGGCAGGTGACGACCTCTCAGCTCAGCTTGGGGGAATTTCATCGTGGTTGCTCTCTCAGCCTCCAGTGGATCTGATTCGCTTGAATAACTCCGATTTACCTTCGATCGAAACTGAATCCGCTCGCCAAATTGAGTATCTTGCCTATATGGCGCTGCTACGTCCGATCGAAACGGTATTGGAAAAAGCCAGCGCCAGAGGTGAAATCGAGCATCCCAATTTAGGCATTATCGCTGGGGCAATTTTATCTTCGATCGAAGCACTGCACGGGGTTTCTGAAGCTTACGTCCAAGAGAGCCGCCAGCAGATGGCCGAGCAACTGATTGAAGTGTTCGTGCGCGGAATTTCGAGAGCGTAATTTTTTTTGCTCGTTTAACCAACAAAACTGTTAGTTGGTATTTATTTAGGAGAAAATCTCAATGTACAAATACGCATTCGCCCTCTTGTTTCCCCTCTGGGCCCTGCTGAGCTTGCAGTTTGCCGATCTGCCCGCTCGCAGCAGCGATTCGGCTAGTTTAACTGCCTACTTTCCCGAAGTTAGCGGTCGGAATATCGACAACGAAGCCTATGCTTTGCCGGGGGATTTTGAAGGAGAGTACAACGTGGTGTTGATGGCCTTTTCCTGGGGTCAACAGCGGACGGTGAATACCTGGTTGGGGGCACTGCGAACCCTCGAAAGCGAAATTGAGGGCATTCGCGTCTACGAACTGCCCACCCTGCCGGAGTTTTCCCAACAACAGCGCGATCGCCTCGATCGGATGATGTCTGCGGGAATTTCTGACCCCCTGGCGCGCGAAAGCACCATTACCCTATATACGGATTTGGGCAACCTGCAAGATGCCCTCGACGTGCCTAATACTTCAACGGTGCGCCTGTTTTTAGTCGATCGGGCGGGCAATATTTACTGGCGGAGTCAAGGGTCTTACAGCCAAAATCAATTCGAGGAACTGGCCAATCTCGTCAGTGCTTTAGTCGAGGATGAGCGTTGAGATTGAATGACTCTTAGGGTGCGAATCGTTCCATCTCGAATCATCTCAAAATGTTGAGTAAAAATGTTGAGTCGATCGCTCGATCGGCTCTTTTTCGTGAAAATCGTCAAAGTAGGGTAGGTGTTGGAGGTGAAGGAGAAGTTAAAACGGATTAGCGAGTCGATGAAGGGGTTTTAAGCTGAATGCTGTCAGCTTATTTTCGACTTAAGGCGATCGAGCGAAAATTAATTGGGTAATGCTCTCGAACTCACCCAACCTTGGCGACTTTCAAACTCCACTCGCGACCAACTACCATTCCAGCCGAGTTCTTTGACAACCGATCCATTGGGAATAATTCCCCCATTCGTTTTCCCTGAAATTTCCATCGGGTTACAATCAGGCATTGTCGCGGGTTGGCGACAAAAGTACGCTCCACCGTAGCCACTCGCACTCGCATCGATTGGAACCGTACGAGGGGTATCAAAATACTGCATACCT
This sequence comes from Cyanobacteriota bacterium, assembly GCA_034189805.1. Classification (GTDB taxonomy): domain Bacteria; phylum Cyanobacteriota; class Cyanobacteriia; order Cyanobacteriales; family Geitlerinemataceae; genus Zarconia. The sequence goes on along the minus strand of JAXHUC010000189.1, from coordinate 6,212 downwards.
TCGGGTGTATTATTAACAGATGTTCGCAGTCGATCGAAATACTGCATACCTTCGGGTGTATTTTGGGCGAAAAAGGCGATCGGAGCAAGGATAATTAATCCGAAAGCCAGTAGACAACCGAAACCGCCATCGCTGGAATAAGAGGCACTGGAGTAACTCCTTGAATAACTTGCTTGAGTCGGAGGAGCATCTTCTAGAAAGTAGTAGTATTTTTGTTCTAAGTTATGATATAAAGTCTCGATCGATTCTTCCCAGGAGCGGGGTAGATCGAACCACTCTGTTGAAGATTGATTTTCTATCCATCTGTATTCATAATATTTTTGATGAACATCTTTCTCTAAATCACAGTGATTTTTGACAGCGATTGCAAAAAGTAATCTATTGAATGTTGCTTGCTGTTTACTTTTTAACTCACGCATTCGCCGTTTGAGATTTTGGGTTTGTCCGATCTTATATCGCCCCCAATTTGGATCGTTATTTGGATAAATTCCTTCAGCCCGAACAAAATAAACATAGCCGCATCCTTCGTCCTCAATTTGAGGTGCGTTCTCAGTTGAGTAAAACATTCAATTCAGTCATATTTCAGACTTCAAAATTATTAGAATGTTTTCAACACGGATTTTCGAGTAGAGGACGCACAGGAAATTTGGCATCAAAAGTACTTGACAAATATAGAATTGCGTTTCAATCCCCAAAATCAATTAATTCATGTCTGCGATTTGTATTGACAATATATATTTTTTAATCGATCTATATTTCTCGTTCGTGTTTTGAATTTCTGCATATATGCTGGATCTCCGAACGCATCAAAAGTCCCCCTTTTGCAGAGAAATTCGGGAGGCACTTCAAAAACCGCTTGCCAGGGCAAATGCATCTAAATTCTGGAAGCCTGACTCAGAAGAAATTTCAAAGGTGGGATATCGCCATAGGACACCCGCCCTCGCGCAATGAGACCCAATGGGGGCTACCTAAACTCTAGAATTGCTCTAATTTTGCATTTTTAGTTTCCCCAGTGTCACCAAATCTTGGGAAACGCAAACCTAAAGAAATGCCATATCGACCCCATAAACCCGTAGAATAGTCAGGATTTACTCAACAAGCGCCTCGATCGCCGTCTTCACGTTTGGGGCAATTCCCCGTCCTATCTTCACAACATCTACACCAAAACAGCCATGCCTCGTCGCCAAGACCTTAAGAAAATTCTCCTCCTCGGTTCGGGTCCGATCGTCATCGGTCAAGCGTGCGAGTTTGACTATTCCGGGACGCAAGCCTGCAAAGCATTACGGGAAGAAGGATACGAAGTGGTATTGGTCAACTCCAATCCTGCCACGATCATGACCGATCCCGAAACGGCCGATCGCACCTACATCGAACCGCTAACCCCGGAATTGGTCGCCAAGGTGATTGCCAAAGAGCGTCCCGATGCCATTCTGCCGACGATGGGGGGACAAACGGCGCTCAACTTGGCCGTGGCACTCGCAGAAAATGGCGTGCTCGACGAGTTTGGGGTAGAATTAATCGGGGCAAAACTCCCTGCCATTAAAAAAGCCGAAGATCGCGAACTCTTCAAACAAGCGATGGAAAAAATCGGCGTGGCGATGTGTCCTTCGGGAATTGCTACCACCCTCGAAGAAGCCAAGCAAATCGCCGCCGATATCGGCACGTATCCCCTAATTATCCGTCCGGCATTTACGATGGGGGGGTCTGGAGGCGGGATTGCTTACAACCAAGAAGAACTCGAAGAAATCTCTCAGTCGGGTTTAGATGCCTCTCCGGTGACTCAAATTCAGGTGGAACAGTCCCTAATTGGCTGGAAAGAGTACGAACTCGAGGTGATGCGGGATTTGGCGGATAACGTGGTGATTATCTGCTCGATCGAAAATATCGATCCGATGGGAATTCACACCGGAGACTCGATTACCGTCGCCCCCGCCCAAACCCTCACCGACAAAGAATACCAGCGGCTGCGGGATGCCTCGATCGCCATTATCCGGGAAATTGGGGTGGAAACCGGGGGATCGAACATTCAATTTGCCGTCAACCCGGTGAATGGGGATGTCATCGTCATCGAGATGAACCCCCGCGTTTCCCGCAGTTCCGCCCTGGCATCGAAGGCCACCGGATTTCCGATCGCCAAATTTGCCGCCAAACTCGCCGTCGGCTATTCCCTCGACGAGATTCCCAACGACATCACCCAAAAAACCCCCGCCAGCTTTGAACCCACCATCGACTACGTGGTGACGAAAATTCCTCGGTTTGCCTTCGAGAAGTTCCCCGGAACCGAAGCCGTCCTCACCACCCAAATGAAGTCCGTCGGGGAAGCCATGGCGATCGGGCGTACCTTCTGCGAGTCGTTTCAGAAAGCCTTCCGTTCCCTAGAAACCGGGCGCTTGGGTTGGGGTTGCGATCGCACCGAAAAACTGCCCAACCTCTCCCAAATTCGCGCCGGATTGCGCACGCCGAACCCCGAACGGATGTTTACCGTCCACCAAGCTTTGCAAGTGGGGATGTCGGTGGAGGAAATTTACGAACTCACCGGAATCGACCCCTGGTTCCTCGATCGCTTCGTGGAATTGCTGGATACGGAAAAATGGCTCAAACGCACTCCCCTCGAGCAAATTACCAAAGAACTCATGTGGGAGGTGAAGCAACAGGGATTTAGCGACGGACAAATCGCCTTTGCTACTCGCACCCCCGAAGATGACGTGCGCGCCTACCGGGTCAGTTTAGGGGTGCAACCTGCCTATAAAGTCGTCGATACCTGCGCGGCGGAATTTGAAGCCTTCACCCCCTACTACTACTCCGCCTACGAAGAAGAATCGGAAGTTCTACCCTCGGAGAAACCCAAGGTGATGATTCTCGGGGGCGGGCCCAACCGCATCGGCCAGGGAATCGAGTTCGACTATTGCTGCTGCCACGCCTCGTTCGCCCTGCGAGATGCCGGGTTCGAGACGATTATGGTCAATTCCAACCCCGAAACCGTCTCCACGGACTACGATACCAGCGATCGCCTTTACTTCGAGCCACTCACCCAAGAAGATGTGCTCAATATCATCGAAGTGGAACAACCGGTGGGGATTATCGTCCAGTTCGGCGGACAAACCCCCCTCAAGCTAGCGGTTCCGTTGCAGAAATATTTGGAAGCCAACCCCGAGTGCAAAACCGAAATCTGGGGTACGTCTCCCGAGTCGATCGATATGGCCGAAGATCGCGAACGGTTCGAGCAGATTCTGCGCAAACTCGACATCCTCCAACCCCCCAACGGCATCGCCCGCAGCTATGAAGAAGCCCTGAAAATTGCCGGGCGCGTCACTTATCCGGTGGTGGTGCGTCCCAGCTACGTCCTCGGGGGTCGGGCGATGGAAATCGTCTACTCCGATGCAGAATTGGAACGGTATATGAAGTTTGCGGTACAGGTGGAACCCGATCGCCCGATCTTAATCGATAAATTCCTCGAAAACGCCGTGGAAGTGGATGTGGATGCGATCGCCGACAAAACCGGGCAAGTGGTCATCGGCGGGATTATGGAACACATCGAACAAGCGGGCATTCACTCTGGGGACTCCGCCTGTTCGATTCCCTACGTGGGACTGACGGAGGCGGCCGTCGCGACGATTCGGGAATGGACGGTGCAACTGGCCACAGAACTCAAAGTCATCGGGTTGATGAACATCCAGTATGCGGTTCAAGGCGATCGGGTTTACATCCTCGAAGCCAATCCCCGCGCCTCCCGGACCGTTCCCTTCGTCTCCAAAGCCATCGGTATCCCCCTGGCGAAAATAGCTTCTCTGGTGATGTCGGGACAATCCCTCAAATCCCTCGACTTTACCGAAGAACGGGTTCCCCAACACATTGCCATCAAAGAAGCAGTACTCCCCTTCAATAAATTCCCCGGAACCGATACCCTCCTCGGGCCGGAAATGCGATCGACTGGAGAGGTGATGGGCATCGATAGCGGATTCGGCAAAGCCTTCGCCAAAGCGCTATTGGGGGCGGGAGACCAAATTCCCCTGTCCGGAACGGTGTTCGTCTCCATGAACGATCGCAGCAAACTTCCCGTCATCGCTGCCGTCAAAGATTTGGTCGAGTTAGGGTTCAAAATTGTCGCCACGGCCGGAACGCAAAAAGTTCTGCAAGAAAACGGGATCGACGATGTAGACCTGGTTTTGAAACTCTCCGACGGCCGCCCCCACGTCATTGATGTGATTAAAAACAATCAAATTCAACTGATTCTCAATACCCCCTCCGGAGAAGATGCCTTCGCCGAAGGACAACTCATCCGCCGTACGGCACTTGCTTACAAGATTCCGCTAATTACCACCATCGCCGGGGCGAAAGCGACTGCGGCAGCAATTCGATCGTTGCAGTCGGAAACTCAGGAGGTGAAAGCGGTGCAGGATTATTTTATGGAATAGGGAATGGGGAACAGGGAACAGGGAACGAGGAATAGGGAATATGGTCTTTCCCCCCCTGCCCCCGAAGCCTCCGAAGCCCCCGTTTCCCACCTTCACGAGTGTCCGCGCTTGCTAGGCGCGACAGCTATGATTCCGGTCTTGTTGAGGGTCATCGATTTTTGGCGAACCGAAGCGCGGTTTTGGGAAAATGGGCGATCGATGGCTGAAACTCTTGCTCTGACTGAGGTGGGGGCGATCGGGGCCAAAAAGGGGTTCGACAAGTATACGGGGTAAGGGTTTGAGCGGTTTTTGCGAGTTGAGTGTATGACGTTGTACTTACGTTTAGGGAGGTTCGCCAAAACTGGGTTTGAAACCCATACGGTGTGGGTGTTGTATAATGCAGAGTATCCAGACCCTTTCGAGGGTCGAATTAATGGAAACCGCTCGATATCCCACACGGCGAGATCGAGTTAGGGGTATCACAGACCTGATATCTGATGTCTGATATCTGATATCTGAATTCCCCCTTTCGAGGGTCGAATTAATGGAAACCCAAAAAACTCGGAACTCAGAATCCAGAATTCAGAAATGAAACCCATTCTGACTTCCCACAACTTAAAAACCCTCCCATCATCTCGATGGGAGGGTTTTCTCTGAAAATTGCCACTCCCTAGAGACAGAAGAACGGGGAACAGCCAATTGAACCATCCCCCAGCCTCTCCGCGTCCCCGCGTCCCCGCGTCTCCCCCTCTCCGCGTCTTCCCATCCCCCCATCTCCCTACCACCTCATCCCCCTTTCAACAAGAACGCTAAACTATACATAGGCAAATTGAAGGGTTTTGAAAGTTGGCTAACGCTGTGGCAGGAGTCACTGATGCGAAAAAAGGTATTCCTCTATCGAGAGCTAGTCAACTCACCCGCGAACCCTGAATCGTCAAAACACCTGCCGCAAACCATCTTGTCAACCCGAGAAGGAACAAAGTAGTTATGGGATTATTCGATCGTATTGGCCGTGTTGTGAAAGCCAACCTCAACGATGTGGTGAGTAAGGCTGAAGACCCGGAAAAAATTCTCGAGCAGTCTATCTTGGATATGCAAGAAGACTTGGTGCAGCTACGCCAAGCCGTTGCCAAAGCCATTGCCACGAACAAGCGTACCGAACAGCAATATAACCAAGCGCAGTCTCAAGCCAACCAGTGGCAGCAGCGGGCGCAACTCGCTCTCCAAAAAGGCGATGAAAACCTCGCCCGCGAAGCTTTAGTCAGAAAGAAAGGTCATGCCGAAACGGCTGCAACCGTCAAAACTCAGGTTGACTCGCAGCGCGGTCAGGTCGATACCCTTAAGAAAAACCTGATTCAGCTCGAGAGTAAGATTTCTGAAGCCAAAACTAAGAAAAATATGCTCAAGGCTCGGCTGCAAGCGGCCAAAGCCAACGAAGAGCTGCAAAAGAGCATGGGATCTTTCAATCCTAGCAGCGCCACTGGGGCTTTCGATCGCATGGAAGAGAAAGTCTTAGAAATCGAAGCGCGTTCCCAAGCTGCCGGAGAACTCGCCGGTTCGGATCTCGAAAGCCAGTTCGCCCAACTCGAAGCCGGAAGCGATGTCGATGACGAGTTGCTGGCGATGAAAGCTCAGCTCAGCGGCGGTTCCGTGTCTCAGCCCGCACTCGAGGCCTCTAAAACTCCCGCAGAGGAACCAGTGGATGCCGAACTCGAAGAGTTGCGATCGCAGCTTAAAGATCTTTAATTTATAGCAGTTCTCGCGCTTTGTGAGGTACATAAGCGCGAGGGCGGGTTTTGACGATCGATCCCTGTAAGA
>JAXHUC010000188.1:0-10947 GCA_034189805.1 Cyanobacteriota bacterium | reverse complement strand
AAGCCACCAATAGGTTTCTCCCGACTCTGGGTGCACAAAACCATACACCCACAACCACTTGTATTGATGTTTGACCTGAGCAATAGGTTGTTCTCCCTCCTGTGTCCAGGCTCGACGCATCACTGGTAGTAGTCCCAAACGATGTTCGTCCATCCCCCACACTTCAATCTCGGCGGTAGGATATTTGGCTTTGAGAAATGCTAGCTCTAAATGGAGTTTTTTGTCCACTGCTGTTGTTGGAGAATGGAAGTCTCCTGGTGCTGGGGTCTGGGAACTTTTAAGCGATAGCCCATTTCCCGAAGATATTCCCATCCTCGATGAGGGCTAATCCGAACTCCTGTCAATTCACTTAACCAATCGGCTACCTTGCGGCCGTTCCATAGCCCCCCGTCGGGAGCCGGTTGGGAAAGTACTTGCCACAGTTGTGCTCGTTGTACGTCGTTGAGCTGGGTTGGCTTTCCCGGATTTGACTGTCGTCGATCGCCCAAAGCTTCAGGACCTTGCTGGTTATAACGTTGTAGTAGTAGGTAAACCCACCTCCGGCTATAGCCGGTGACCCCAGACACAATGGCTGGAGTTTTTCCACGAGCAAGTAACCAGATGATTTGATAGTGGCTGCGTTCTACTCTCGAGGTGCTTGCCCGGTAACGAGAGTAGAGTTGTTGGTCACTCAAATGGGGTACGACGGTGACATTTTTAGGCATCATACAAGGGATAGAATTTTCGCTCGGAGCAAGAGTCGTTTAATTGTAATTAATTATCCGAACTTGATATAATACCAGTTCTTTGACGCTCGTTGGAGTTTTTTCCCAGTCTTCCCTGGGAATCTCTACTCCGGCTATCACGAGCTTTTCTTCCATGCTCCCCAGTTTACACCCTACCCCCCCGAATGCTTACGAAGAATTTTGCATTCATTCCCCCGTTTCTCCCGTTTCTCCCGTTTCCCCGTTCCCCACATTTACCCACAACCATCCGATCCCGCACCTGACGTTAAGTAATATGGTACTTTTTACAACGCTCGAGATAAATTTGAGCGATGCGATCTTGAGGATTCGTTTTTAAACAGGTTTCAAAACACTCAGCCGCTTTTCTAAAAGAACTTCCATAATAGAAAAGAACTCCTTGCTCGAAGATTCCGCGAGTTTCAAACTTAGCATCTCGCAGTTGGGGAGGGTCGCCATCAAATACTTCAAAAACAGCGACTGATTCAGATTTTCCCTTCACTTTAAGTCGTTCGACCAACCGAATTTGATAATCATTTGGATTTTCGATATTTGCAAAAGTTTGATGGGAAATAAGAAGAGATACACCATATTCTTTCGTCAAACTTTCAATTCTCGACGCTAAATTTACCGCATCGCTAATGACCGTTCCATCCATACGATTTCGACCGCCCACCGTTCCGAGCATCAACGAGCCAGTATTAATCCCAATGCCAATTTGAATCGGATCGTAACCAATACTCTGGCGGTGCTGGTTATATTCAACTAACTTGTGCAGCATGGCGATCGCCGCTCGAATGGCATCATCAGCTCCCCCGCTAAACAACGCCATAATCGAATCGCCAATATATTTATCGATGAAGCCGCGATTTTTCATAATTTCCGGCTCCATGCGCGACAAATACGAATTAATAAATTTAAAATTTTCCTCGGGATTCATTTTTTCCGAAAGCGTTGTAAACGAACGAATATCGGAAAATAAGATTGACATTTCTCGATGAATATGGTCGCCGAGCTTAACATCGACGATACTATCTTTTTGCAACAATTTGAGAAACTGGCTGGGGACGAAACGACTGTATGCCGCATTGAGATTCGATAATCGCAAATGAGTTTTAATGCGGGCAATCAGTTCGTGTTTGGAAATGGGCTTCGTTAAATAGTCGTTGGCTCCCGCATCTAACCCAGCCATCACTTCGTTAACTTGGCTTTGAACTGTCAGCATCACGATCGGTAAATCATGAGAATGAAATGTTTGGCGAATTTTTTGACAGACTTCAAAGCCGGTCATTCCCGGCATCACCAGATCGAGCAAAATAATATTGGGATCGAAACGACCCTCTAGGGCGGCAAGGGCTTCCATCCCGTTGGAGGCATGATAAACCTCGTAGTTTTCTGAGACTAAGTAATTAACGATCGCCCGCACGTGAATCGGATCGTCATCCACGACTAAAACTTTAACCAGAGGTCGATCTGTGGCGTTGATGGGACGAATGGGGTTGGTAATCGCCCCAAATTCGTGAGAAATCGAAACGGGATGAATGGGGTTTTGAAGAGGTTGGCGATCGAAACTTCGATCGGCACGATCCCGAATAGGCAGGGTAAATGTCACTTGCGATCCCTTGCCCAGACCCGATCGAACTTGAAGCGTACCGCCATGGGCCTCTACCAATTTGCCGACGATCGCCAGTCCGACCCCCGTACCACCATACTCGTACACGATCGCGCTATCTGCCCGCTCGAAAAAAGCCAACATTCGCGCCAGTTGCTCTTCGGGAATCCCAATTCCCGTATCGGAAATCGCAATTTCGATCGACGCACCATCCGGGCTAGCAATCTGTCGGGCGCAGATTTCAATACTGCCCCGATTGGTTAACTTAATCGCATTACCGATCAGGTGGTAAAAAATTTGTTTCAAGCGATTTTCATCGGCCCTGACGAGGGGTAAATTCGCGGGAATTCCCTTCAGACTGGCGAGATCGTGGCGATCGCACAGCGGCTGGAGCGTTTTCCAAACATCTTCGACGATCGTTCGCAAATCGAGAAGCTGAATTTGCAGTTCGAGGGTCCCCTCTTTGAGGGCGGAAACATCGAGAATATCGTTAATAAAATGGTAGGCTCTGCGTCCGCTACTAGCGATCGCCAACAAATTCTGCGTTTGCCAATCGAGTTGCGAACCCGCCCCATTTGCTCCGTCTTCAAGTAGAGATTCGGCCATGCCAATCGTGCCGTTGAAATAGGTGCGCAGTTCGTGAGCGGTACTCGCCAAAAATAAATCTTTGAGTCGATCTAAATGCTGCAATTCCTCATTTTTGCGTCGAACGTCTTCGAGTTGAAGAGTGCAAGTACTCAAAGACTCTTCGACGAGTTCGATGGCTCGATCGAATCCTCGGACGAGTTGACCGAGTTCGTCGGTACGCCCGCATACTAACGGGTGTGGCTCGCGAGCCTCCTGCCGCCATCGCGTGAGTGCTTTGAGAAAACGATCCCCGAGACATTCGGCGGTTCGACGTTCTCCCGCCTCGAGAGTCTGGGGCGATCGCATCTCATCCCTGTCTTTCCCCGATGCCGTCAGGGTTTGGGTCCCAAAGTGCAAATATTGCAGGGGTTCGAGAATCCAGGATTCGAGCGCGAAAGCAATTGCCCCGACCAATCCCACGCCAATACTGCCGACAAGGAGAATTTCCCCCGGACGGATTGCAGTGAGATAGCCCATCAAACCCACGATCGTCAAAACTGGCAGCACGAATGAGATAACGAGAACCGCCCGCAGGGACGCTTGCCCGAAGATCCTAGAAATAATACGATTTAAGAACGGGATTGGCATCGGGGTAGCCCTATAAAAGCACTGGGTAAAGGTGGTAATGCTCCCTGCTTATCGTCCCCCTACTATTTTATAGAGGTTGGGGAAAGGTATGCCCGATCGTATGTCTTGAAAGTAAGCGAGTTATTTCATAAAGTTCGAGAGAATCCTCGGAATCCTCATGAGTTGTATTTTCTCGATCGATGTTATCGACTTGTTTTTGCTACGGGTTTCCTGGGAAAATAACAGAGATTCCCAACACCAACTTAGCATTCCGACACTGTGCCTCCGATCGAGATGGGTTTTCAGTGGGAAAAATAATTTTTTCGATCGCCAATTCTCTAAAATTGCTGCGGCAAAAGGAAGTAGCAAAAGCCGGTGATTCGCCCAGCAGACACTCCAAAACAAATACCTCTACTCTAAAACGAGCAGAGGTACGAACGTAAATACATGGGGATTTTGAGGTTACCGGTCTTAGATACCAGCCCTCAAATTACCAGCTCTCTCTTCGATTCGGGAAAGGGAAGGAGAGACTTTGTGCTGGAATCTGAAGGTATCCTAACGTCTCCAACACGTGACGGCAACAGGAGCCTCACCCATCGCGCATCGCACCCTCAGCCACCGAGACTCCTTTAGGAATCGCCCCTCACGATCGATTGGCGCGGTCAATTGTTGCAATGGTTTGCGCGAATGCACCCACGGGTACGAGCGCACCGATAATAGTTACGAGTCCGGATTTCCGGATTCTGGAGAACACGTATACGATCGGCGCGATGGCGCGCGAAAGAGAACATAAGGAGAACGCTATGACTTGGGTTAAAGCTCTTCCCCGCGAAAACCTCGAAGCGGGTGGACGGCAGGTGGTTAAAATCGGCCAGCAGAAAATTTTGCTCGTCGATCTCGAGGGGAAAATCTGCGCGGTGAGTAATGCATGTCCTCATCTGAAGTTACCCCTCAAAAAAGGAAAAATTACTCCCGATGGGGCGATTGTCTGTCCCTTCCATCGCAGTGCCTTCGACCTTTGCACGGGTGAGGTAAAAAATTGGACACCTTTTCCGCCAGTCGTGGGAAAGGTGTTGGGTCAAATCTCCAAAGAAAAAACGTTAGAAGTGTTTCCCACGCGCGTTGAATCTGGCAGTATCTGGGTAGACGTGGCGGAGTAGGTCCGAAGTCTGTTGGTTGAGAGTCGGGTGGATGCCACTGGAGTGTGAGACGAAGCGGAAGAAAAAAGAAGAGATATCCACCCCACACTCTATGTTGTTGGCTCGCTCTCGAATTTCGGGCTAACCCGAATATCGCCCGGAGTCAGCCTTTGGGTGAGGGGACTTCACCCAAACTGACGCGATTCGGGTGAGATTTTTTTCATCCGATCGGGGGAAGTCACAGAATACCCGGCTCTCAAAACCACCTTCGATCGTGAGGTCGATCGGGAAATTATTCCCGAAGATATGGAGACAACGAACGATCCCCCCAAACGTTAAAATACCTTCAGTTGAGCGGATTTGCGATCGAACAGAGGATTCGATTTTAGGATAGAGTGCCAACGCATTGGTAAGAACGAACGGTTAGCTCGGGCAAGGCACAGGTTGGTCAGGGAGATTGCGAGCAATTGACTTTCATCCCAATGGAGGAAGGCTCAAAGCAAAAATGCACGTAGTCTGTAAAGTAATAAAAAGTAATGAACGCTATGTCGAACTCTCTCCAAACCCGGCTAACTAACTATCTCATTGCTCAAGCTCAGCATGGCGATCTGTGGGCGATCGACATTCTCGGACAATGGGAACGGGAAATCCAACAAAATCTTCAATTTGAAACCGGATGGCTGACGAATACCCACGGCATCAAACAGACATCCAATGGCTTCAGTCCACCTGCTGAATCGGAATTTCAATCCGAAATGCCGTTCCCTGCCCCGGTTGCGAAGTACAGTTAAACTCTCCCCGATGCTTATCGACCACGATTTGATAGCTGATAGACAAACCCAATCCCGTCCCCTTTCCAATGGGTTTAGTGGTGAAAAACGGATCGAAGATTTTTTTCTGGACCGACTCGGGAATTCCCATGCCGTTGTCGGCTAATTCGATAACGACAATGGGAAACTGTTTCAAATTCGTTTCGATCGAAGTTCGCAGAAGCAGTTGACCGAGATAAGGTCCCGAGATCGCCTGGTGGTGTTGTTCGATCGCATCGATCGCATTGCTCAAAATATTCATAAAGACTTGATTGAGCTGGCCGGCATAACATTCCACCAAGGGCAAGTCCCCATATTCCTTGACCACCTCAATTTCTGCGCGATCGGATTTGGCTTTGAGCCGGTGTTGCAGAATTAACAAGGTGCTATCAAGTCCTTCGTGAATATCGACTGCTTTCAAATCGGCCTGGTCGAGACGGGAAAAACTGAGTAAAGAAGAAACGATCTGGCGAATGCGATCGACTCCCACCTTCATCGAAGCCAGTATCTTAGGTAAATCTTGCGCGAGGTAATCCGGTTCGACTTCCTCGATGCGTTCCTCAATATCTGGATAACAGTGGGTGCAGTGCTTCTGGTACAAATCCAGCAAACTCAGTAAATCTCGGGTGTAGTCGCGAGTGTGGACCAGGTTGCCGTAAATAAAATTGACGGGGTTGTTAATTTCGTGAGCCACTCCAGCCACCAGTTGCCCCAAACTCGACATCTTCTCACTTTGAATCAGTTGCGTTTGGGTTTCTCGCAACTCCTCAAGCATCCCAGAGAGCTGTTCGGTTTGTTGTTGGGTTTGGGCGAGCAAATTTGCTTGTTGAAGTGCGACCCCCATTTGCAGGGCAATTTGCTCGATAAATTTGAGATCTGCCTCTGTCCATTGGCGAGGACTCGAGTGTTGGTAAACCCCCAGAATGCCCCAGAGCTTTTTCCCAATGAAAATCGGCACTGTCGCAAACGCGCGAATTGCGTATTGTTCTAAAAGTTCTAGATGACAAGCGGAAAAATTCGGCTCGTAAATATCATTCACCGCCACGGTTTCTCGATCCCGATATCGCCCTCCTTGGGTTTCTTGTAGGTACGTATCGTCCCATTTGGGATTGTTGCCAAAGTTATTCGCCTGGGAGCATTCAGAGGAAACCGAGCCGAAGTCATGGACGAATTCTCCACCCCAATCGGGTTTGAACCGATAGACAGCCACTCGCTCGGCTTCGAGTATCCGACCCACTTCTTCAGTCGTCGTCTTGAAAATGGTTTCGATCTCAAGAGAGTCTCGGATCTTGGCAACCACTTCAAATAAAGCTTGCTGTCGTTCTGCTGCCTGCTGCAAACTCACCGTCTGCGCTCGGGTGCGATCGAGTAACTTGGCCTGTTCGAGCGCCACGCTTACTTGAGCGGCAATTTGGGTGGCAAACTGGATTTCCGACTCCTCCCAGGTTCGGGGTCGATCGCATTGATGAATGCACAGCAATCCCCATAATTGCCCGCCGTTTAAAACTGGGGCGATAATATTGGCCCGAATTTTAAATTGAGCCATCATCTGCGCGTAGCAAGGCTCTAAATCTGCATTGCAAATATCGCTTGTGGCATTGACTCGACCTCGAGCGTATTTGGTCGCGTAGTTATCGCCAAAACAGCGATCGCGAATTTTTGCCCCCAGAGCGCTGGGAAATTCAGAACAGACATCTTCGGCAATAAATTCTCCTTCGTTAAATTCGGAGTCGAGATCGAAGCGATAGATGCCCACCCGATCGGCATTTAAAGCCCGACGCACCTCCCGAGCCATGGTCGTGAAGATCGTCTCCGGCTCGAGAGAGTCGCGCATCTTCACAACCACGTCAAAGAGAGCTTGCTGGCGCTCCGTCGCCTGCTGCAAACTAACCGTCTGCTGCCGAGTGCGATCGAGCAAGTTGGCCTGTTGGAGTGCCACCCCGATTTGCCCGGCGATCTGTTCGAGAAACTGAATCTCCGAATCGGTCCAATGACGGGAACTCCTATTCTGATAAACGGCGAGCAAACCCCACAGCCGAAATCCGAAATAGATCGCCACGATCGCGTAAGCTCGAGCTTGGCAGATCTCGAGAACTTTGATGTAACAATCGCTAAAGCCCGCCTCGTAGATGTCTTCGCAAACTCGAAGCGTTTGACCCCGAGCAAACGCACCTCCGCGAGTTTCTTTTAGATGGGTATCCACGATCTGGCAGTTGTCAAACGCTTTGCAGGTGCATTCGCTGATATTGTCTGTCAGTTGAAGTCGATCGTGCTGCTCGTCCATCAAACAGTTCCAGCCCGGAACCACCGACTCGGCGACAAATTCACCGCTCCAGTCGGCGTTGAAGCGGTAGATAACAACTCGATCGGCCCGAAGCAATCGGCAGACTTCATCGGTCGTCGTCTTGAAAATTGTTTCGACATCCAAAGACTTCCGAATTTTGGCGACCACTTCGTACAAAACTTGCTGTTGTTCTGTGACCTGTTGCAGTTTTGCCGTGCGCTCTCGAACTTGCTGCTCCAAAGTTGTGTTGAGGATTTTCACCCGTTTGTGCGCGATCTTCTGAACGATCGCCGTGGCAAACTGGGTGGCTAAGGTTTGTGCGAGTTCGAGATCGCTATCGGTCCATTGCGGTGCTCGCTGTTGGAGGGACTGCTTCCACACCTCAAACGACTGTCGCGGGTATTCTTGTCGCCTGTCGGGATCGAATTCTCCCGCCCAGAGTTTCTCGGTGTCGATTTCATCCCGAAATACGCTCAGGTAGCCGATCGACTGTTTGCCGTATCGCAGGGGAACTATTAGAATGCCGCGAATTTGCGTCGGTTGGAACGCGACTTGTAAGTTGCGTAACTGGGGCGTTCGATACAGATCGGTTATCGCCCATACCGATCGATTTTCCCGAGAAAAGTAGCGCTCCCAAGCACTGTACTGTTCCATCATCGGATACATCGCTCGTTCGGGAATTATCGGGCCGCTACCACAAGTCAATAACTGCATGGAATCGCTCAGATCGTTACCGATCTGCTTCCCATGACTGCCGTTGCGTTCGTCGAGAATCTCGGTTTGAAAGTATAGCCGACCGCCAGATCCTTGGAATGCCGTAACCGTTTCCGCCAACGCTGTTTGCAAATCGATCGGACTGAGGGTGTGGAAGAAGCTGCAAATTCGATTAACAACCTTTTCTCGCTGTCCTCGTTCGCGGGCGACAGCCAGGAGATTGGCTTGGGAAATCGCTACCGCAAGTTGCTCGACGACCATCTGCACGTCGTCGAGTTCTTCTTCAAGCACGATCCGAGATTTACTGTGATGGGAGACGAACAGTCCCCAGAGTCGATCGGCTTGTAGTATGGGAACCACTAACGAAGATCGCACGCCCATCGCCGTGAGATACTCAACATGGCAAGGATCGACGGGACGATAGCCAACTGAGTCAAACTCGTCGGGTTCCGATTCCGAATTGAGTTGGAAACTTTGCCCGATTTGTCGGCTCTCGACATTGACGATCGAGCGCATTCGGCACTTCACAAATAATTCTCGGGCGTATTTAGGAATATCATCGGCGGGAAAGTTGAGTCCTAGTAGAGAGGGCAAGCGAGTTTCATCGACAGACTCTGCAATCACCCGACCGCTGCCATCGGGCCCAAATTGGTAGATTTTGACTCGATCGGTTCCCAAAAACGAGCGAACTTCCTCCACCGTCACTGTAAGAATATCCTGCAATTCGGGTTCGGGCGATCTCAGGACGAGTTCGGCAATTCGACCCAGCAAGTTTTTGCGCTCGGAACTGTTGGTAGCAGTGACAGGAGACGGGGGGGTTAAGCTCATTTCAGCAACAACAAGGATAAAAAATGAAACCGTAGGAAAAATCGCGAGGTGTTTCTATTTCCGTTGTAAGCTGAGTCTGCGTAAAGTGACAAACTATGTCTTTTTGTACTGCAATGTAAATATATAATGTAAATATATATTGTGCTATGCGTATTGAAGGTCGGTAGAAACGGACGATCTTGCAACCGCTGTATTCAACGCTATCTCGATCTCGGACGGTGTTAGCGATCGCCATTGAATCAATACGGTGACCTGGTGATGCTCCAAAAGACGATCGCGCATGTGGCTCGAGAAGGCAATCGTTGACGATCGAATAACAGGGTATCGTTTATATATTGCGATAAACTGCGACGTACCCAACTTCAGGAGAACGCGATGAGCTTTGCGTATGTGCGACGAACCCTAGCTGTTGTGCTATTGAGTGCGATGTTGCTCGTCACCGGATGCAGCACCACCACCGCACCCCCCGCTTCACCATCACAAAGCGCACCATCGGCTTCCGTTTCTGCCGAGGTGCTTGCCGGTGGTGAGTTTAATAAGTTTTTCCCTTCGCCTTCTGGAGAGTTCGCTCGCGTCTATACCCAGGAAAAAGAAGGTTTTGCCGAAGCCAAACTGCAACGAGATGGTAACGAGGTTGCCATGCTGGCCATTTCCGATACGATTCGGACTCCCGCAGCCGCCCAAAAGTACGAGCAAAGCAGCAAGTCGATCGGGGGCTACCCTGCCGTCACCGTTGGCAACACCCAAACGGCTGTTTTGGTTGGCGATCGCTTTCAAGTCAAAGCCATCTCCCGCGATCCGAGTTTTACCGAAGCCGATCGGGAGGCGTGGCTGCAAAAATTCGATCTGGGTGGTTTAGCCCGACTGCAATAATACAGCCATAATTCAGAGACTTCGATAGTATGAGTAAACCCATTAACCAACTGGTGGACGAACTGCCCACCAGTAACATTACAACTTTTGCCCTAAAATCTCTCGATTTTGCCGTTCCCGGACAGTGGGAAAATTTGGTCGGGTGGGACAACACCATCCGTACCGTCACCCAAGAGACCGATGATGCCTTGATTCAAATGGTGAGCGATCGGGCGATCGCTCTCTACAGCGATAAGTCCCAATGCTACCAACGAGCCATTCGGCTGTACCAAACCATCGATAGTGCCGGCAGTGCCCTCGGGACGGCAGCCTTAGCGAATAAAGTGGGCGAAAAAGTTCCGCTGCTGGGTTTTTTAAACAAGCTCACTCCCAAAGCCGATAAAGCACAAACTCTCGATCTGGCATTAAAACTGGTGGTCGAAATCGTAGCCTTTTGCCAGACGAACGGCATTCCCGGCGACAGTATTGGTGATTTTCTCAGTGCCTTAAGAAACTACGGTCGCGAGTCCCTCATCCGGATGGCGGCATTGGTTTGCTTTGACGGTTTAGTTCCCCTCGGCCCGGATTTCATTCGTGCGGTGACCCAAACTTTGGATAATTTAAGCCCTGCGGAATTGCAAAAAAATGCCGCCTTTAAAAAGATCGGCGAACTGATTCCCGGTGGCAGCGCCCAGGGAAAACTGAACTTCGTCGGCGAAAGTTTTGATTCGGTCAAAGGTTGGATGCAGAACTTTATCGATTCTCGCGATTTAACCCCACAAAAAGTGAGCAA
>JAXHUC010000187.1:0-10971 GCA_034189805.1 Cyanobacteriota bacterium | reverse complement strand
CGAGACTTCATCCCCACGTCGCTCCCCTCAAAAACGATCGTCACCGCCTTGGTTGAGTTGCTTTCGCCGGGGATTTTTAGTGCTTTTGGCTACTGCGATACAAGGAGTTTCATTACCCCTGGGTTCCTTGACTCCTGAGTGGATTCCGGTGCCAGATGGCTCAATCTAAAAAACATTCCCTTGTAAGCACCCCATTACCCATCTAGCCGTGGTTTCGGAAATTGGGATAGACTCTATTGAATATCCCTGCAAGAATCTGCACATGGCTCGCTCTTTCCGACAGCTACCGAGAAAAAACTCTCCATCGTTCCCGATCGATCGCCGTTCGTTTCTGGTGGGGACGGCAGCACTCGCAGTGGGTCAGTTGGTGGGAGGTTGCAATCGTAATGCTCGCGAAACCTTAAGCATCGAGCTGTTGAACGATTCCGTTCCAGTTCAACTACTCGGAAAATTTCGCCAACAGCTTTCTGAGCCGATCGTGCTCGACTTTTCTCCCGCGTCGCAGTTTGGGGATTTATTTTCGCTCCTGCAAAACCTGCACGAGAAATCTCTCGACGAGACCGAACCTCCCTCCGGTGGTGGCTTGCCATTTTTTCGACGGTCCCAGAATACCGTTCCCGATTTGGTGATGCTAGGCGATTACTGGCTCTCGAAGGCGATCGAATGGGAATTTATCGAGCCGATGTCTGTCGGAGAATTTCTCGAGTGGGACCAACTGAGTGACGAACCGATTCCCTGGAAAGCATTAGTGACCCGCGACGAACGAGGACAGCTTGCCGAGGCTGGCACGAAAGATGCCATCTGGGGAGCGCCGTATCGCTGGGGAACGATGGCGATTGCCTACCGCCGGGATAAGTTTGAAGAACTCGGCTGGACTCCGACGGACTGGTCGGATTTGTGGCGACCGGAATTACGCCACCGCATCTCCTTACCCGATAGCGCTAGGGAAGTTATCGGTTTGACCCTCAAGACGTTGGGACGCTCTTACAACACCAAAAATTTGGCTGAGGTGGCAGATTTAGAACCCAAGTTCCAGGCACTCCACCAACAGGTGAAACTTTACAGTTCTCAGGCATACCTACCCCCGTTACTCCGGGAAGATACCTGGCTGGCAGTCGCACCGTCGATCGATATTTTGTCTCTGTCGCAGTACGGTCGGGAAATCGCGGCGGTGGTTCCCCAGTCGGGAACGTCTTTGTGGGCCGATTTATGGGTGCGTCCGGCGAGGAAAACGGAAGTAGGGAGCGAAAACGAATCGGATGTGGCTCTGTGGCAGCGGTGGATCGATTTTTGCTGGCAAACTCAAATCGTCAGCCAACTTTCTTTACTGACAAAAGCGGCATCTCCCCGATTGACGGGGATGCAGCGGGGGTTATTACCAGAAAATTTGCAAACTGACCCCGTGCTATTGCCTCCCGATTCGATACTCAGTAACAGCGAGTTTTTAAATCCCTTGCCGGATGAAGCGATCGATGGGTATCGCGAGTTATGGGTGCGGGTGCGATCGAGTTAACTGGGTTATTTGGGGGACGGGATATGCAGGCGAACCGCGAGTCAGGGAAAATTAGCATTATCGTCCCGGTTTTCGATCCTCCCACATCTTTTTTGCGGGAGTGTCTGGAGTCGGTTTTGGCACAAACCTACCCTCATTGGGAGCTATGTATTGCCGACGATCGCTCGACGAGGCCTGAAGTGCGAGAAATCCTCAGTGAATATCAGCAGCGCGATCGCCGAATTCAAGTGACGTTTCGCTCTCAAAACGGCGGCATTTGCAAGGCTTCTAATTCGGCGATCGAAATCGCAACGGGAGAGTTCGTCGCATTGCTCGATCACGATGATGTTTTAGCTGTTGATGCCTTAGAAGAGGTGGCAAAACTTCTCGCAGAACATCCCGATGCCGATTTTATTTATTCCGATGAGGATAAAATCGACGATCGCGGCAATTTCCAGTTTCCCTTTTACAAACCCGACTGGTGTCCCGACACTTTTTTATCGCGCATGTACACCTGTCATTTAGGGGTGTATCGTCGATCGCTCGTTAACCAGATCGGTGGTTTTCGAGTGGGGTATGAAGGTAGCCAAGATTACGATTTGGTATTACGACTGACCGAGCGAACCGATCGCATTTTTCACATTCCCAAAATTCTCTACCATTGGCGAATGTATCTTGGATCTACTTCGAGAGGAGTAGCTGCCAAGCCCTATGCAATTCAAGCGGCTCGGCAGGCTTTGCAGGATGCCCTAGAACGACGGGGAGAATCAGGAATTGTTCGAGCAATCCCTGGTGATGCGAACCATTTTTTAATTCGCTACTCACTTAATACTAACAGTTTAGTTAGCATCATTATTATTCTACCAGAATCTGGCGATCGATTGCAGGAATGTTTGGATGCAATTTTTCAACGGAGTCAATATCCGAACTACGAAGTTATTTTAATTGGCAATCGTACTCAACAACTCGAAGCTACCCCCATTTTAGTCAATTGGCAGATTCGCGAACCTCAGCGATTTCGCTATTACTTTGCCTCCTTTGATGCTAGCAATTATCAACTGAGAAACGAAGCGGTACGCAAAGCTAAAGGAGAGTACTTACTTTTTTTCGATAGCCAGCTTGAAGCTTTCACTTCCGATTGGATTGAGGGAATGTTAGAACAGGCGCAACGTCCCTCGATCGCGGCGGTGAGTGCTTTAATTATAGCGCCCACTCGCCGAGTTTTTCATGCTGGGATGAATCTCGATTTCGATCGAATATATCGCTACAGCCATCACGGTTTACGAGATACCGTAGCGGGATATTTTGGATACTTACAAACGATAAATAATGTTTCGGCAGTGACGGAAAAATGTTTGATGTGTCGGCGGGATGTCTTTGAAGCAGTTGGCGGATTTGACGAACAACTCGAGGTAGCTTTTGGTGATGTCGATCTGTGTTTGAAATTTCGATCGAAAGGCTACAATAACCTCTATCTGCCTCACGTTCGATTCACATACTTTTCCCGATCGAAGCAACTTGAAAATTCCCCATGGCAAGATGCGCGAGAAAGCGCCGCGCAGATAGTTCGGCAACGATGGAAATACCAACTTCAGCACGATCCTTGCAATAACCTAAATTTAACCCTAACCCGCACTCGCAACACTCAAAACCAGGAATCTGAAACATTTATCATTACGGGAATGCATCGATCGGGAACCTCTTTAATGGCTTCTGTTTTCGACTGTTTGGGAGTTGATTTGGGAGAGCGTTTTCTGGGTGCCGATCGAGGAAATCAAGCCGGATACTTCGAGGATTTGGATTTTCTCAATTTGCAGCGATCGATGTTGCAGGCTTCTTGTTCGGTAGGGGAAATAGGATGGACGGATTGGGGATGGAATTCTCAGGAAATATTAGAGGAATGGCAGTGGCAAAATTATCGCGATCGCGCTAAAAAGGCGATCGAATCTCGTCAAAAAAAGCAAACCTCCTGGGGATGGAAAGATCCGAGAACATCGCTGATGCTCAATTTTTGGCATTCGCTGCTTCCCCAGGCGAAATATGTTTTCGTGTATCGCGTTCCCTGGGAAGTGGTAGACTCGATTTCGTGCCTCAATCACCCTTTTTTCCAAGAACATGCCGATTGTGCGATCGAGATTTGGCAGTTTTACAATCGGCGGATTCTTGAATTTTACCAAAAATATCCCGATCGCTGTATTTTGTCGAACGTTCGTACTTTTTCAGATTCCCCAAATCGGTTTTTAGATTTACTACAAGCTAAATTTGGGATGGAGATTCGCGACGAGTGGCGATCGCAAATTGCAGACATTTTTCAACCGCAACTCTTTCACCATCTCGACAATATTTCCCAACGGGTACGGCAACTTCAGACAACATCACCTCAGTATTTGGAACTTTTGGCAGCATTAGATACCGTTGCCGATATTCCTAGCGATGGTGTTTGGGAACGTGAAATTAGGGAACGTGAAATTAATCGTGCAATCGATGTTTCTGTCAGCTTCGAGAACTCATCTCTTCTCATCTCGATTGTAATCCCTTGCTTCAATCACGGAGAGTTTCTCGCAGAGGCGATCCAAAGTATCGAAGCCTATCCCGAACCGATTTACGAAATCATTATTGTCAATGATGGTTCGACAGATACCAAGACTCAAGATACGATCGCCGACTTAAAACAGCGAAAACAGTGCAAGTATATCATTCTCGAGCAAACCAATCAAGGACTGGCAGCGGCGCGCAATGCCGGAATTGAAGTTGCCAGAGGCGAGTATATTCTCACTTTAGATGCCGACAATAAAATTCGATCGAACTACCTGGAAAAAGGGATCGAAATTCTCCAGCAATATCCAAAAGTGGGAGTCGTATACGGAAATGCTGGTTGGTTTGGAGAAAAGAGGGGAATTTTCCAAGTTCCCAATTTTGACTTACCTCGACTTCTCCTGGGAAATTATATCGATGCTTGTGCAATTTTTCGCAAACAAGTGTGGCAAGATTGCGGCGGATACGATCCCAATATTCCCGAAAAACTTGGCTATGAAGATTGGGATTTTTGGTTGAGTGCAGTAGAAGCCGGATGGGAGTTTTACCATCTGAAAGAAGTGACGTTCGAGTATCGTGTTCGTCGCAATTCAATGGTAGCAGCTTGCAACCTGCCAGAAAATCGTCAGAAGCTATTTCGCTATGTCTGCAACAAACATTTTAATCTCTTTCTTCCCTATCTTCCCGAGTTACTTGCTAACAAAGAAGCAGCGGTATTAAAAGAAACCAGACGCGCCAATCTTTTAGCCTCTCAGGTGGGAATATTACAATCTCATCTTACCTCTAAAATCACTCAAAATCTAGAAAGAGATAGCTGCAAACCACTCACCATCTCTCAACCCCCATTAGTCAGTCTTTGTATTCCCACTTACAATGGCGATCGATTTCTCAAGTTGGCGCTAGAAAGTGCTTTTGCTCAAACCTATCCCCACCTAGAAATTATTTTATCCGATGATGGATCTGCCGATCGCACGTTAGAGATTGCCGCAGAATTTCAAGCTCGATCTTCTGACTCGATCGATTGGTGTGAATATACCATTTTTTCCCACAAACAACTCGGTTTGGCGGGTAATTGGAATGCATGTCTCGATCGCGCGCGGGGTGAATATATCAAGTTTCTTTGCCAAGACGATCTATTAGAACCAGATTGTGTTGAAAAAATGGTACGATTAGCTCAGCAAGATCGAGAAATCGGTCTGGTTTTTTCCTCCCGAATTTTTTTGCTGGAAGAAGGAGTCGATCGCCTTCCCGGATTGATGCAGCTTTATCGAGGATGCCGTCAATCTCATCTAGCGTGGTCTAATTTACAACCAATTCAGTCAGGTTCGGACCTATTAATCGATCCGAACTTAATGGAAAACCCAATTAATAAAATTGGCGAACCCAGTACCGTCTTGCTGCGAAAATCGATCTTCGATCGCGTCGGTAAATTTGACCCTGATTTACATCAGTTTGTCGATTTAGAAATGTGGTGGCGAATCTTACTCCATGCGAAAGTCGGATTTGTCGATCGCCACTTATCTTACTTTAGAATTCATCCTCACCAACAAACTTATTCTCATCTTCGAGCAAAAAAATTTGACTGGGATCGATTTTATTACAAAATTGCCACTGCATCTATTTTCGATCGACTCCCCGAGATCGTTAAAATCGAAGCATTTTGTCGGTACTTACTCGCCACGCAAAATCCCGACGACGACGATTGCGATCGCTTAAATTGTTTAATTCAAACATCCACAGAACTTATTTCCCCACTTTTCTCCTCATTTACCGACAATGCACGCCGCCAACAAAAGATCGCTCGTTTAATTCATAAAATTTTACACCAACATCCAGATATTCCGATTACTCTAAACTAAATCCACTCAAAATCCTTTCGATCGCCTGCTTAACTTAAGTAAGAAATAAGTTAGAAACATTCTGCAACGCCGATCGAAACAAATCGAGCAAGCGATCGAACAAACCTACAGACTCATTCCGTTGAAGCTGTTAAAGCTAACTTTGAAACGATGTAAAACTTCAGGAAACATCATCTATGACACCCTTGATTTCCCTGGTCATCACCAGTTACAATCAGTCTCAATACCTCAAAGGGGCGATCGCTACAATTCTTGCCCAAACTCATCTCGATTTCGAGCTAATCGTTTGGGATGATGGCTCGACAGATGACTCAGTGCAGATCGCTCGCCAGTATGCCACCACCGACGAACGAGTGACGGTTGTTGCTGCCGAACATTTAGGGCGGGGAGAAGCACTCAAAGCTGCTATCAATCGCACTTCCGGTCGGTATCTGGGTTGGGTGGACGGTGACGATCTGCTGGCTGCCACAGCCTTAGAAGAAACAGCCGCCATTCTCGACACGCACCCGGAAGTCGGCGTTACCTACACCGACTACGCCGAAATCGATCGAGACGGACAATTTCTCAGTATGGGAAAACGCTGCAAAATTCCCTACTCTCCCCATCGGTTGCTGACAGATTTTATGATGTTTCACTTCCGATTGATGCGCCGTTCCGCATACGATCGCGTCGGTGGCATCAACCCCGAATTTGAATATATCGAAGACTACGATTTGTGCTTGCGACTCTCGGAAGTCACCGAAGTCCGTCACCTCCAACAACCCCTCTACTTCTACCGCCTCCACGGCGAGAATACCTCCCGCTTCCAATATCAAACCCAGGTCCAGCGTTCTCAAAAAGCGATCGAACGGGCACTAGAACGGCGCGGACTCGCCAATACCCTTAAAATTGAAGTCAAACGGGGTAAATTCTGTTTGCGCCGGATTCAGAGCCAAAAAAGAACCGTTACTCCCAGCCGCATTGCCTCAATGTTGGTTCCCCTGAGTTTACCCTTCATCCCGATGTCGGCAGTTGCCAGACCCCTGCAACCCTTCAACGCTTATGGAATCGCTGACAGCAGTTCGGCAGTTGTCCCGGATGGGGAGTTGGGATTGAATTTGGCACCGGATTGGGGACTGGATTTGGGGTTCGATACCCCAGATGGCAACCCAGAAGTCACGATTCCCCTGCCAGGATCGAACGATGACCCCCACGCCAATTTAGCCAACCCCGCTAACCCCGCCAACCCCACAGTCCCCAATAGTTTCCTCAATGCAGACGACACCGAATATCTCATCGGAGAAGGTTACGGCGACGAGGAAGGTGAAGGATATACACCTCGCGATGGCGATGGCTACGGCTACGGCGAAGAAGATAACTTCGGCGGTTCGATGCGTCCGATGATGGGGATGACTCGAATCGTCCAACCCCCTCAAGCGGGTGAAGTGCGCTTTGCCAGTGCTGAAAATGGGGAAATTTATCGTCCTTCGATCGAAAATCCGTTGGAGTCAGCCAACAATGTCAATTCGGATGCGACTGAATTTTAGCTGAAAATCCGGAGGAGTGGGGCTTTAGCGTGTCTAAAGTTGGGTATCCGGTATGGCTTTTTACCACAACCCGAGTGGGGAACAGGCTATACCAGAATCAGGTATTCACTACCCGCCTACTCCTTGCCGGCCATGACCCAATTAACCCGAGAATTAACCCTAGAATGGACGCAATCCGATCGACTCAACACCCACAAAATGCTCGATCTCGACAGTCACGAACAGCCCAATCTGTTGCGAATTGGGCGCGATTGTCGAGCGTGCGATTTAGTCCTGTCCGATAGTAGCGTTTCCCGGCAGCACGTCGAAATCTTCTTCAAACCCGAGTGGAATCGCTTTTACTTGCGCAATCTGCAACCCAAAAACCCCCCCCGCATCGATGGCGGTATCCTGATTCAGGGAGAAGTGGCCCTGAGTGCGGGAAGTGCGATCGAACTGGGGCAAATGACCCTCACCGTTGCGGCGATCGAACTTTTACCCCCACCTCCCCCGCAAACCGTCCTCATTCCTCCCGTCTCCTCTCCCCAAAACACCGCGCGCAACCCCACCCCAGCACCCAGCTTCGTGTTGGAATGTCCCAGTTGCCACCACCGCGCACCCCTCGAACGCCGCCACCAAGCCTGTCAGCACTGCGGTCACTTCCTCGCCGATGCCGAAAGCATTCTTCTGCAAAGGGGCAATTTCCCCAGTTAGATCGTAGGAGACAAGGGAGATGGGAGGACGCGGGGACGTGGTGACGCGGGGACACGGGGACGCGGAGACGCGGGGACGCGGGGACACGGGGACGCGGAGAGAAGAAGGACAAGATGACAAGAGAGAATTTTGCATTTTTAATTTTGCATTCACTCTCCCCCAGCCTCTCCAGCTCCCCCAGCCCCCGAAGCTCCCCACTACCCCCCACTCACCGGGGGAATCAAAACCACTTCATCCCCATTCTGTAGCACCGTATCGGGTTCGACGAATTGCAGGTTGACTCCAAATCGGGTCAAATCGCGCCATTGAGATAATTCTGGATGTTCTCGCACGCATCGATCGAGAATACCGCTTGCGGTTGTCCCCGTTGGCAATTCCCACACCATTTCAGTTTGACCGTACGCTTCTTGATAGGCGGCGAAAAGTTTGACGGTAATTTGTATTGAAGTATTAGACATCAGTTCGACATCGGCAAAAATTGAGGGTGTCACAGAGAGGATCGCCAACCAGACAAGCAAAGAATCTAAAATTATCCATCGAAAACCCGATCGAATGGGAAAATATCGATCGACCACTAGCAAAAACTGTCACAAACCCTAGTAGACAGTTGCCAAACTAGACGGTCTACCCCCAGCATCGAGATTGTTACCAACCACAATGAAAGTATCGAGAACACTCACACCGACTCCGCGAACCAAGATGATGAAATCTTCTCTCAAACTCAAACTTGCAGCCCTAGCCACCACCGCTCTCTCTACATTTGGCATGATGAGTCCGGCGATGGCAAGCCTCTTCGGTCAAACAGAAGTGACTCAAGACGACTTCATTGCGGTCGCCTCTCCGGTAGGTCAGACGGGCAACCACCAACTGCTGATTGTAGAACAAATCTCCAACTCGCGCGACTGCTGGAGCGAACGCGGGTCTAGCCCGACGATTGTCGATCCGCTGCTGCTCGACTTCGACTTTAGCGGCATTTGCGGACGCAGCACTGACAGCAACGGCTATTCCATTCGCGCTGGCGGCGAAGATTTGGGATTGCAATACCGCCTCAAAATCGTTAAAGAAGATGGTGATATGTTGTTGATGGGCGTACCCGATCGCCGCAACAATCCTTCTTTAGAAATCGGTAGAGCCAATGGAACGAACTCCGGTTTCACTAAAATCCAACTCAATCCCGGATGGCGGTTTGCCAAACGCAACTATCAAGGTCGCACCCTCGGTCACGTTTACCTCACCAACGACTTGACCCTGGCGCAACTCACGGGAGTCGATCCGGTCGATCCCGTCGATCCCGTCGATCCCACCCCCACTTTTGCTGACATTCGCGGCGATATCTACGCCAGCGACATCGAAGCAGCCGTGAAAATGGGATTTATCGCCGGATTCTCCGAAGACAATACCTTCCGTCCTCGCACGGCCTTGACTCGGGAACAACTGGTGTCGATGGCACTCGAAGCGCTCGAAACCGTTCCCGGCGCAGATTTGAACGTTCCCTCGAGTACCTCCGCTCGTCCCTATTCCGACGTGAGCGCCTCTCGCTGGAGTGCGGCGAAGATTCAGTGGGCGCGGGATAATAACATTGTCAGCGGCTATCCCGATGGTACTTTCCGTCCCGCTCAAACCGTGACTCGCGCCGAAATGATGGCCGTGTTGCGCCGCGCTTCGGAATACGGCAAGTCGATCCAAGGGTTGACCCCGGAACTCGAACAAAAGCAGGTTCCTCAAACCTTCACCGATACTTCCGGTCACTGGGCGAATTCCCTGGTCAGCCAAATGTCCGGCTACTGCGGCGTGGCCTCTCCCCTCAACGAAATCGGCTCTCGGTTCGCACCCGATACCCCCGCACTGCGCAACTATGCGGCGGCGGCTACTTTACGAGCCATCAAATGCGTCAGCGCCGACTGATCGCCCTCGATTGCTAAAAACGTTAAAAATTCGAGAATCTTGTCTCAAAGAGGTAGGGATGCAATGCATTTCTACCTCTTTTTTGTATTTCTTTTATTGAGCCTCAATGCATGTCTCCATGCAGATTCGCAAGCGATGGCCGTCGGGATCTTCAATATTGATCTCTCGGGTTCCCCACGGATAATCGATCGGTTCTTGGCGAATTACCGCTCCCTTGGCTTGATACTCGCGATACAATTCATCTACATTATCGACAAAAATTGAGATCCACGTTCCCGAATGTCCTTGACCTTCCTGACAGAAAAAAAGACAAACGCTATCTCTCGAAACTGATGCAAATGTAGGCGGATCTTCCCACTCCCAATCGATTTGGAAACCCAGAACCTTTGTGTAATAGTTAAGGCTATCAGCAATATTTTTGACGTTCAAAATGGGAATAGAATTCTCAAACTTGCATTGGGATCTGTTTGGATTGGATGTTGCGGTCACGAGCGCCTCCAAATAATGCCATTCTTTTTTGATAAATGTACTTTAATACCTTCTGGGAACTTTGCCAAGACCTCCAGGGGAGCAATATGGGACAATGAAACGACGAACTGTAAGTTGGCTGCTGGTTCTGACGATTTATCTCGGGATACAAATTCTGACGATTTCCTCGGAATCCGCCCGATCGATGGAACTTCAGAATCGAGACTACGTACTCGCGGCAAGCTGGCAGCCGGGTTTGGGCTAAAATCAGCCGATGTGAGTGCTTACATTTGCAATTGTTTACTTTTATTAATTAATATGTGTAGTTTTATTTATTAATAGATTAATATTAAAAGTTGGCGAATTTTTAGTGTTTTTGTCAGATATTGATTCTTTACGGCTGTAATACTTTTTACAGTCTCTGTATCTGTGAAAAATCGATTGTAGAAGGTACGTATTGTTGTTTCGTTGAAGGAGTTTGAGTCTAAAATTC
>JAXHUC010000186.1:0-10973 GCA_034189805.1 Cyanobacteriota bacterium | reverse complement strand
AGATCCTGCGTTTTAGATTTGGGCATGAGCAGTAATCACAAAATTCTTCTGTAGCCTGGATAGTTGGTGCGTTACGGCTACGCCTAACGCACCCTACGGAACTTATCCAAAATCTAAAATCCAAATTACCATCACTGGCTCGCCAAACAAGCCCGAAAGCGCTCCGCCAGGTTCATCTGCTCCAGATTGCGACCAATAAAGACCAACTCATTCTTGCGGGATTCGTCTAGTTTCCAGGGACGATCTTGGCGACCATCGAATAGCATGTGAACCCCCTGAAAAACGAAACGGTTGTCTTCTCCGGCAATGTTGAGGATGCCCTTCATGCGGAAAATATCAGGGCCGCGATCGCGCAGGAGTTCGCCGAGCCAATCATTCAGCTTTTCGCCATCCAGTTCGCCCGACTCAACCAGAGCAATAGAGCTAACCGTTTCGTCATGTTCGTGTGCCGTCTCGTTCAAAAACTCTGGATCGATTTGCAGCGCGTTGTTCAAATCAAAGGCGTTGACCCCCAGCAGAGCATCCATCTCGATTTGCGCGTCGCGGGTGCGGTAGATCTTGGCGATCGCATTCATCCCCCGAA
Source organism: Cyanobacteriota bacterium (assembly GCA_034189805.1). Lineage (GTDB taxonomy): Bacteria > Cyanobacteriota > Cyanobacteriia > Cyanobacteriales > Geitlerinemataceae > Zarconia. The sequence goes on along the minus strand of JAXHUC010000186.1, from coordinate 10,390 downwards.
TTCGCTGCTCCAGTTGCTCTAACTGCTCCTCCGTCACCAGGTCAATCTTGTTGAGCAAAATCACATCGGCAAAGGCAATTTGCTCGACCGCTTCATCCGCTTCCCAGTGCTGCCAGATATGGTGGGCATCCACCACCGTCACCACCGCATCCAACTGGGCTTTCGCCTGCACCTCGTCATCCACAAAGAAAGTCTGAATCACTGGAGCCGGGTCCGCCAACCCCGTCGTTTCAATCACCAGATGGTCAAACTTGTCGCGCCGCTTCATCAGGTTGCCAATGATGCGGATCAGGTCGCCCCGCACCGTGCAACAGATGCAGCCGTTGTTCATCTCAAAAATTTCTTCATCCGCATCCACTACCAACTGGTTGTCGATGCCCACCTCGCCAAATTCATTCACAATGACCGCCACCTTCTTGCCATGTTCGTAGGTCAGGATGCGGTTCAGTAGCGTTGTTTTCCCGGCTCCCAGGTAGCCTGTCAGTACAGTAACGGGAACCGTGCGATCGTCGGTGGGATTGATGGCGGCAATCATAAACAACTCCTGAAGACCAGCAAATTAGAATGATAATCGTTATTATACTGAGTCGAATGGGTTGACACAAGCCTTTGCTATGTTGCGGGCACTTTCAGATCGATGCGATTGCGCGAAGAAGCACTACCCGGCCAAAATCTGTTGGCTCTGGGACTATACGAAGACAGAGCAACCTCCCAATCAAATTGGCAATAATGCCAGCCCAGGGTCAGTCTAGAAGGCTGATTTGTCAGCGATCGCCCCTTGCATTTTTTCCTGCAACTCTTCCAGGGTCAGCACGCCTAAATCTCCAGATTGACGCGATCGCACGCTCAGGGTTTGCTGCTCGACCTCTCGCTTGCCCACAACTACAGTCACTGGGATCTTCTCTAACTCAGCCGTGCGAATTTGCTTACCCAGGCGCTCTCCACTGGCATCGACCTCTACCCGAAAGCCCTGTTCTTGGAGTTGTCGAGCCGTTGCGATCGCATAGGAACGCTGGCGATCGATTAAGGATGGTTCAAGCTCTGGATGGGAGGCAAACCCCGCATCAGGAGAGCCAATGAAGTAGCGAGTAATGGGTTCATCGACAGGAATGCTGTCTAGAATTTCTTGCTTGTAGGGTTCTTGGAGGGCAGCAATTTCTGCCTGAATGTCATCCCGGTCTACGACTTCTCGGATAATGGGCAGGTTGGTGCGAACGATCCGCCGCATCTCTGCTTCGATCTGTTCTAAGTCTTCAGGGGTGAAGGGTGTAGGGCGAGCGAAGTCGTAGTAGAACCCAGTCTCTGTCCAGGGACCGATCGTCACCTTGGTTTCGGGGAATAAGTTCTGCACCGCCATTGCAAGGATATGGGCACAGGTATGTCGAATCCGCAGCAATGTCTGTGGGTCGCTCGGAGCAAGCAAGTTTTTTTGCGGAGACTGGGTTGAACTCATGATATGCGTTCAATTTTTAGAATGATTATTGTTGTCAATTTTAGAATTGGAGTTTAGACAAAACCCATCGTGCAGGAAGGCGTAGAGTGCTTGCCCCAACAGGGGCGATCGCCCCCAATTTCTAACTCCGCTTGTCACGGGAATCGGTGTCCGCTCATCGCTGACACACGTGACTTGGGTCATCGGCCCGTTCCGCAAACTCCATCCCCCGCGCCAACCGCCAAGCAAAAATGGACGGCAGACCCTTGGCAATAATGGCGGCGCAGGTTAGCTCGTAATCGTATGGCACTTCTCTGAGTTCTACTTGTGCCGTATCCGTGTCGTAAAGGACGTAGGTGGCATTCGGGCGACCGTGCCGGGGTTCCCCCACCGATCCGGCGTTAATAATTTGCTTTAAGGGTGTTTTGAACTGGGTTTCCGATTCATCTTTACCCGATTCCCGAACCCTGACCGTCAAGGTTCCATCTTCCAAACTCCGCACGTAGGGAACATGGGTATGACCGCAGAATAAAACATCCGCATCCGTCGAAAGGACTCGTTCGAGTGCAGCAAAGCCATCCATGCTAGGCAGTAAATATTCATGCTGGCTGTTGGGACTGCCATGCACGAAACAAAGATTATCCAGTCGTAGGCTCATCGGAAGTGTTGCCAGATACTCCCGCACCTCTGGATGAATGACGTTGTTTGTCCACTCATGGGCCTGTCGTCCTCGCTTCTCCGCTAATTGGGACGGGTAACTGCATTCGCACGCATTCAAACCCTCGACGATATCTTCATCCCAGCAGCCCTGACAGGTGGGAATATCGAGGGAGCGAATCATTTCGACGACGGCATTGGGATGGGGACCATAGCCGACCAAATCCCCCAGGCAGTAAATCTGGTCTGCCTTTCGATCGTCGATATCAGACAACACTGCATTCAAGGCTTCATAGTTTCCATGAATGCAAGAAATGACGGCGAGTTTCATGCTAAGACACTCTCTTCTGGGTTGGTTTCATCAGAAATTATGGCTTTATACTGTTCCTGGTAGTTAGCGATCGCCCCATCAGATAAACACCCATCGAGTAAGGTTTGAGCAATGGCCTCCCGTTCCAGATTCCAGCCCACGACCTCAATGCCACTAAAGCGATCGGGACGACCCTCTAGCCATCGCGGAATATTCAATTCGGTGTATTCAATTCCGGACAAGCCTTCGACAAAATCCACGTAAAAGGCCCGTCCGTCGGGCAATTCAAAAATGCCTTTGACTCGCTGCATCCGACCGTAGGCTCCCTCGGTCAGTTCGATTAACATCTCATCCAAACTAGGAGCATCGAAAACCTGCCCCGTCAAAGGCGATCGCCAAAACTCTGGTAAGTTATCGGGAGTCGGGATGGCGATGTCATTGCCGACAACGACTTCGTCAGCCCAGTCATGCCATTCTGATTCCTTCAGACTCGAGGGCAGGACGGCGACCCGATGGCAGGGCAGCGATGCGAGGAATGGCGCGGTCAAATCTAGGTGAAAGCCTAATTCCAGATAAACCAGAGCTTGGTCTGGCAGGTCGGCAAAGATCCCTGGAATACGATCCTCAGAAAGCAACTGCACCCAGGGAAAGCAATACCCAATCCGCCCTCGATCCACCGAATCCGTTCCCATTCCCGGATAGCAGTAAAACACAGGGCGCTGCTGGTCCGAGAGGAACTGACGTATCCAAGTGGTTTTGCCGCTACCGGGCGGTCCGGCCACCGCGATCGGCGCAATGGAATCCATTAGATCCTGTTTCAAAGTTGGAGTTTAAAAAGTAGAATAATAATCATTATCATATGAAGTAAAGGTGTTCTGTGCAACCCTTTTGTTTTCCGTCATGCGATCGCCTATAGAACCCATCTAAGATCTTTGAGAGATTGAATTACTGGCACTCGTCTTAGTCTGTTACTGGGGCGAAGACCAACTCCAAATAGCCCATTGTCTTCGGTCTGGCTAGTGCCGGAGAGGAAGAACATCGAGTGTTCTTCGCGATCGAAAAGTAATTTCCGCTCCAACTCTTGTTGAAGAGATCGCCAGTGGCGATCGCATTTCCCGAGTGAATAATTCAGGCTAAGCCTTCCATGCTCCCAACGCTCTCTCTAACCGTTATCATAGTGACGATCGCGTTAAATTGAGGCGAATTAAGGCTACCATGCTCGACTTGACGAAACTCGCCGGACAGATGCAGGGAATTAGCGAGCATTTGACCCAAGAGGCGATCGCCGCGCGCAAGCGGTTGGAACTCGCCCAGAAATTCTTAAACGAGGCGATCGGCCGTCAGCCGGAATTAGTAACCCAGCAGCAACAGTGGCGCGATCGGATCTGGTTTACCGCTGCCGAACCTGTCGAACCCCTCTCCACTCGAGTGCAGTTGTCGCCACCGCCTGCCACCCACACGGTCCTCGCCACTGACGGTTCGCAAATTGCCCCCAACCATCACGAAATTGCCTACTGTTACTTAATTAATGTTGGGCGGGTGGTACTGCACTACGGTCAAAGTCGCCATCCCCTCCTCGATAGCCTCCCGGAAGTGTTCTACCGCCCCGAAGACCTCTACGAATCGCGGCAGTGGGGGATTCGCACGGAAGAGTGGATGGGTTATCGGCGAGCGGTTTCCGAGGCTACGGTACTGGCGGACTTGGCGGTGAAAGAACGAGTTCCCAAGCCGAAAAATACCGTGCCCATTTTGGCGATGGTGGACGGTTCGCTGATTTACTGGTTTTTGGACGGCTTGCCCCATGACGCGCGCGATCGCATCCTCCTCCCCATCCTCGAAGCCTGGAACCAATTACGCTTGGCAGGCGTTCCCCTGATGGGCTATCTGAGTGCTTCCCGCAGCAGCGAAGCGATTAATTTTCTGCGGTTGCAAGCCTGTCCCTACCCCGAACCCAACTGCAATACCCACTGTCCCTACACGGGATTTCTCGAAACCTCCGGCAAACCCAAACGCGCCCCCTGTCAGGTCTTCGATCCCTTGCGAGATACGGTGCTGTGGTCGGTTCTCCTGGAACCGGGACAGCGCGGCCCCCTGTGGCGATCGGCCAGTCCGATTCTTCAACTCTATGGGGAGAACCAGCAGATGTATTTCTGCCACGTCCACGTCGGCACGGAAATCGCCCGCATCGACCTCCCGGCATGGGTGGCTGAGGATTCGCAATTACTCGATACATCTTTAAGTTTGATGTTGGGGCAGGTGCAAAAAGGGTACGGCTATCCCGTCTCCCTCGCCGAATCCCACAATCAGGCAGTGGTCCGGGGGGGCGACCGCCATCGCTTTTTTGCCCTCCTCGAACAGCAAATGATTCGATCGGGTCTCAAAAACGTGGGGACTTCTTACAAGGAGACTCGCAAGCGCGGCAGTATTGCTTAAGGTAGATGACAAATTTGGCTGTAGATAGGAATACTGAAGAAGGCGATCGCGAGAGGCTTTTGGTCGCTCTAATTCGCTCTCAGGGGTCAGGAAGACAGTTCCCTCATCCTTTCATCGCCTGGATACTCAACGTACCCCACCTCCCAAAGTACGGCGATCGTCACTCAGCTTCAGCTTCAATTTATGAAATAATATAACAAAAGTTAATAAATGTGATTGGTTCTACCAATCAAACACTGCGGTGCGAGCCTAACCTCGCTCGACAATCGCATGTAGGACGATCGTCCTAGCAAAATCTTAAATATTCAATAGAATTAGCCTTTTTCAATCGATTGTAATCTGACCTTTGGGTGCATAATTTAAAGCCGCACTTCGTTTGTTCGGCTAAGCGTTTTTTATTTGAATATTTCTGGAATTTTCAATTGTAGAACTCACAATTTCCAACAAGTAATGAGCATTAAAGACAAACCCCAAGCTCCACGCCCACAATTTATCATTAGTCTCGTGTTGTGGGGAATTACGGGATTTTTAGCGATTAACCTGCTGTTTCCCCAGTTATTCGGTCCCAAAACCCCCCAGGTTCCTTACAGCCTATTTATCGATAAAGTCGAAGACGGTCAAGTCGAACGAGCTTATATCGAGCAAAACCAAATTCGCTACCAACTCAAAAGCGAAAATGGAGACCCCGGACAAGTTCTTTCTACTACGCCAGTTCTCGATCTCGAACTGCCCAATCGCCTAGAAGCAAAAGGGGTAGAATTCGCCGCCGCACCGCCGCCGAAAAATGGCTGGTTTAGTAATATTTTGAGCTGGGTGATTCCGCCGCTAATTTTCGTTGCCATCTGGCAATTTTTTCTCGGACGGGGTGGCGGTGGGCCGCAAGGGGCGCTGTCGATTACCAAGAGCAAAGCTAAGGTTTACGTTCAAGACGACGAAACTAAAGTTACCTTCAATGACGTTGCCGGAGTTGAAGAAGCCAAAACCGAACTGGCAGAAGTGGTCGAATTCCTCAAAACCCCCGATCGCTTTACCCGAATTGGGGCGCGCATTCCCCGAGGCGTGTTGCTCGTCGGACCTCCGGGAACGGGTAAAACCCTGATGGCCAAAGCCGTTGCCGGGGAAGCGGGCGTACCGTTTTTCAGCATCTCCGGTTCCGAATTCGTCGAACTCTTCGTCGGGGCGGGGGCCGCGCGGGTGCGGGACTTATTCGAGCAAGCTAAGAAGAAATCCCCCTGCATCATCTTTATCGACGAGTTAGATGCGATTGGCAAATCTCGGGCTGGCGGTCCGGGGTTCGCGGGGGGTAACGACGAACGGGAACAAACCCTCAACCAGTTGCTGACGGAAATGGATGGTTTCTCGGCGGGAGATAGCACCGTTATCGTTCTGGCCGCCACCAACCGCCCGGAAACTCTCGATCCGGCTCTGCTGCGTCCGGGACGCTTCGATCGCCAAGTCTTGGTCGATCGCCCCGATGTCTCCGGACGGCTGAAAATCTTGGAAATCTACGCCCAAAAAGTGAAGCTGGGCAGCGATATAGACCTGAAGGCGATCGCCACTCGCACCCCTGGTTTTGCTGGGGCGGACTTAGCCAACCTGGTCAACGAAGCTGCCTTGCTGGCCGCGCGAGAAAAGCGAGAAAAGGTTGCCCAAGCTGACTTTAACGAAGCGATCGAACGAGTGGTGGCCGGACTCGAGAAGAAAAGCCGCGTCCTCAGCGAGAAAGAAAAGAAAATCGTCGCCTACCACGAAGTCGGCCACGCCCTCGTCGGTGCGTTGATGCCTGGAGGCGGAAAAGTGGCGAAAATCTCGATCGTCCCGCGCGGGATGGCAGCGTTGGGTTACACCTTGCAAATGCCCACCGAAGATCGGTTTTTGATGTCCGAAACAGAACTGCGCGACCAAATTGCCACCCTGCTGGGGGGACGGGCCGCTGAAGAAATCGTCTTCGGCAGCATTACCACTGGGGCAGCCAACGATTTGCAACGGGCGACGGATTTGGCCGAACGGATGGTGACCGCTTACGGCATGAGCGATGTTCTCGGACCCCTGGCCTACGAAAAGGGTTCCCAGAGTAACTTCCTGGGACAAGAGATGATGAACCCGCGCCGTAACGTCAGCGATTCGACTGCCCAGTCGATCGATCGCGAGGTAAAGGATATCGTAGAAAAGGGCCACCAACAAGCCCTGGACATCCTCAAGAAAAACCGCGATTTGATGGAAACCATCGCTCAGGAAATTCTTGATGTCGAGGTGATTGAAGGGAATAAGTTGCAAGATTTACTCGATCGGGTTGAAGAAGTGCGCCATTAATCTCTAATCTTTCATCTGATATTTCATCATTCACCACCTTCGATCGGGACGAACCATCATCCGTCCCGATTTTACTGTCATTAAATATCTGTAGGCGAAGCATCATATTGCACTTTGCATTCGCGTGTTTATACTGTCGAATTTAAGTTGAATTTCAACGATCGACGACATAAATATCTTTCGTCCCTCATTCCCGAGCCAAGAAAACTTGATACGATCGAGGGCATTTCGCTACAGTAGAGAAAGTAATTCATAACTCTCGATCGACGATTGGAGATTGAGTGTCATCCGAGCGGGAACGATAAAAAATATGCAGTTCGATGGGTGCGATCGCCCGCTAAATTTTTTGAGTTTACTCGTGCTTTTTAACACCAAATCTCAAGAGGAAATCGGTATTTGAGTCAACTAATATCTGAGAGTCCACTCCAAATTTCGCGATCGTTTCTCGCCGCGATGGGAACGCGGATGTTCGTCTATCACGAAGATCGAATTCCCCTTGACGGACCGATACTGGTGACGAGCAACCATCGCAGCTTTATGGATGCTCCCGTCCTGATGGCTGCCCTCAAACGTCCGATTCGGTTTGCCTGCCATCACTATATGGGACAAGTTCCCGTGATGCGCGATATCGTCACCTCTTTGGGCTGTTTCCCCCTCCCGGAACCCGAACGCCGACAGCAAGGATTCTTGCATCGCGGCAGCGAACTGTTGCATAGCCAGCAAGTGGTGGGGATTTTCCCAGAAGGAGCGCAACCAATGGTGAATTTTACCTCACCCGAGAAAGTGGGTGAGTTTCATCGCGGATTCGCCCATCTGGCGTTGCGATCGTCAGCCCCCAATTTAGCGGTCTTACCCGTGGCGATCGCTTCGACGGAGGAGACCACCTATCCCGCGATTCCCGTCAAACTGCTGGGGTTGTTCGATCCGAGCGAACCCCTCTTCGATAGCTGGGGTTGGCATCCGATGGTAGTTTACCACCGCCTCTCGATTTTCATCGGTCGTCCCTACTGGATTACCCAGTCCGAACGAGAATCCTATCAAGGTCGGCAGGCGAAAACGGCGATCTCGAATCTGGTCGATTACGCCCACAATGAAATTACAACGCTATTGCAACAAGGATGTAGAGATGGCGTTTAGTCATTGTGTTGAATGATTTGGGGGATGGGGAACGGGGAGGCTGGGGAAGCTGGGGGAGAATGAATACGAGATACACAGTTTTTCCCTGTCCCCCTTATCTTCCTCATCTCCCTCATCTCCCTCACCTCCCCACGTCCCTTACTTCCCAATAAACTTTTCCCCAAACTCCCTTACCGTGTTAGCTTAGGTCAAAAATGCCAAATGCAAGCAGCGAACTCCGCTTTTTAAATCCTTATCCCGATCGCCCCGATCGCCCTTTATTTGTCTTTTTACCGGGGATGGATGGTACGGGAGAACTCCTACACCTACAAGAACCTGCTTTGAACGTCACGTTTGACGTTCGGTGTTTGTCGCTGCCGAGTCGGGACGCTCAAACGGGGTGGGACGATCTGGCTTATCAAGCCATTAGCTTAATCGAGCGAGAACTCAAAGGTCGATCGATTCGATCGGTTTATTTGTGCGGGGAATCTTTTGGGGGATGTTTGGCACTGCAAACCATCGTCCGCGCGCCAGAACTCTTCGATCGACTGATTTTGATCAACCCTGCCTCCGCCTTTCGGAAACGTGCGTGGATGGGGTGGGGTACGCCGTTAATTCGCTGGTTTTCCGAACCGATCTACCAACTTTCAGCTTTCGGACTGCTGCCCTTTTTGATAGCACTCGATCGAGTGTCTCGGCGAGATCGGCAGCGATTGATTGCGGCGATGCAATCGGTCTCTCCACAGGCGGCCAGTTGGCGGCTATCCCTGCTGCGCGATTTTGAACTCGATCCAAACCGACTGTATCACTTCAAAAATCCCGTCCTCTTGCTTGCCAGTCAGGGGGATCGGCTGTTGCCATCGGTGGAAGAAGCCGAACAACTCTCTCGATATTTCCCCAATCCCCAAACGATCGTTTTGCCCGATAGCGGTCACGTCTGTTTGCTCGAATCGGAGTTCAATCTCGATCGACTTCTTCAGGAAACGAAGTTTTTACCCGAATTTGCGAACTATTAAACGTCAGACGCGCGATAAGTTTGTGGTTTTCATCTTGTTTTTGTTTTGTCAAGACTTTGCGTTATGGCTTCAATTTTTAGGTCAATTAGCTCCGCAGTTTTGTAGAACTACGGAGAAACTCGATCGTCTTTGATGAAAGACTGAAAACCTTGCCACAAAGCAGTTGCATTGTATAAGCTCGATAACAATTCAGTCAGTTTTCTCAGCATTAAATCAGACCTTCATGTCCTTCCAAGGCATAACGTGCCAAAAACCTAGTTAAAATACGGTAGAAAAAATAGTACAAAGAATAGCAAAACCTAAGTTAAATATCAAAAAAATTACCCATGACTATTAAAGAAAAAAGTATAAAAATAGTCAAAAAGTAAGCACTCATCTGTCAGCTTTTTTAGGCATGAAATTTTTATCTTAGGTAAATGAACGAAGAAAATTGCAATATCTACGCAGCCGTTCGCGCTCTCGATCGGCTAAATCAGCAGATTAAAATTCTCAAGACCGACCTAGAAAAACTCACAAGAGAAGTCGCTCAAGTGGAGGATTGCTCTCAACAAATTGGTACGTATCTGAATGCAGCTTATCTGAATGTCGAACTTTACTCGGAACTTTTTAGCGATCGAGAAAAATTGCCATAGGATGGTGGAACGATCGCCTAGCCTCTCGGTGGAATCGATCGCATCGGTAACGGCTGGAGTTTTTCTTAAAACCCACAAATCGATTGAGGTTCGACGGGACAAGTGCGATCGGTAAGCGGATTGTGATAGAGGTTCAGCGCCGTCAAATTAGTCAGACCCGATAGCGGTCTCACATCGGCGATTTGATTGTCACCGAGGCGAAGCTCCGTCAAATTGGTCAGACCCGATAGCGGTCCAACTTCGGCGATTTGATTGCCACGGAGGCCAAGCTCCGTCAAATTGGTTAAAGAAGAGAGGGGTCCTACATCAGTGATTCTGCCAATGAGGTAAAGCTTTGTCAAATCTGCCAACCGAACATCCGCAATTTGACAATCGAGGGTTTCGACCTCTTCTAGCAACTTTTCCACCGTATGCCGAGCCGCTTCGGTCAACTCCGCTCGATTCTCGCACCAGTCAGCAAAGCGATCGAACGGTTGAACCT
>JAXHUC010000185.1:0-11069 GCA_034189805.1 Cyanobacteriota bacterium | reverse complement strand
GGAGATGAGGGAGAGTAAATGCGCGCATTAAAAATGCAAAATTCTTCCTTGTCCCCTCCTCTCCACGTCCCCACGTCCCCGCGTCCCCGCGTCATCTTCTCCCCTTGCTAGCTCTTCTCCTCGATCGCCCTCCTCGATAAGATATGTAATAGAACCGATCGAAAACAACTATGACTGACTCAAATCTCGAACCCATCGTCTATTTCGGTCAATTTGGCGAATATCAGATTACCCAACGCGATCGCCTCGGAGTCGTCGTCTATCGAGCGGGACTGGCGATCGCGGCATTGAGTTTTGCCGTTGGCAGTGGTTTGGCACTGTGGCAGGGAAACGACCCCGCAGTCCAAGCCGCCATTACCCCTCTCTACTTCTGTTTTTTACTCGCTTTGGGGGTCAGCCTGCTCACCATCCATATTTACATGGCATCCCTCCATCGGGTACTGCAAACTTTCTGGTTGGTGGGGACGGTTGCGGCGATCGATCTGGTGCTGCAACATCCCGAACCGCTGGCGGTAACCATTTACCAAAATCCCGGCACGATTTGGAGTATCGGTTTTGCCTTCGCGGCCCTCACGGGAATCTATTTTAAGGAAGCCTTCTGTTTCGATCGACTCGAAACCAAAATCCTCACCCCGATCGTCCCGCTACTCCTTCTCGGACATCTCTGGGACATCATGCCGATCGCCACAGAACGGGGTTTGCTGGCGTTGTGGGCGGTTTTCTTTCTCGTATTTGCCGCACGGAAAGTCATCCAAGAAATTCCCCCAGATATCGGCGATAAAAGCGTTTTCGAGTATTTGAAGCAGCAGCGACAAGCTGGAACCCCCCCCGAAACAACGCCGTAATGGAAGAACGCGCCTACTGGGTGGCTTGGTTGCAAGTCAATGGCGTGGGCCCCATACTCCTGCGTCGTTTGGATCGGCACTTCGGCAATCTGGGAGTTGCTTGGGAGGCCTCCCCAGCGGAGTTAGGGCAAGTCGAAGGGTTGGGCGATATTAAAATTGAGTCCATCGTTCGAGAGCGGGCTAACCTCAACCCCGAACGGCTGTACCGACAGCATGGCGACAAAAACCCTCAATTTTGGACTCCAGTCGATCCCGAGTATCCCCGACTGTTACTCGAAACTCCCAGCCCGCCGCCAATTTTGTATTACCAAGGCAACGTCGAACCCCAAGAGAATACCGGGGTAATTCCTTCTGTTGCAATTGTCGGGACGCGCCACCCCACGGAATACGGCAGGCGTTGGACTCGTCGATTGAGTGCGGTTCTGGCGCAACGGGGATTGACGATCGTCTCGGGGATGGCAGCAGGAATCGATAGCGAAGCCCACCGCGCCTGTCTCGAAGTTGGCGGACGAACGGTGGCGGTTTTGGGAACTGGGGTGGATGTGGTGTATCCCGCCCGCAATCGATCGCTTTACGATCGCATTCTCGAGTGCGGGTTGGTTTTGAGCGAATATCCCAGGGGAACAAAACCCGATCGCACCCATTTTCCCCAGCGCAACCGGATCGTCGCCGGCTTGAGTCGCGCCACCATCGTCACGGAAGCGCCGACAAAATCCGGGGCGTTGATTACTGCCTACATTGCCAACGATTTCGGACGCGATATCTACGCCTTGCCCGGTTCTCTGGATAACGAGAATGCCTTGGGATGTTTGGGACTGTTATCTCGAGGGGCCCAGGTCATTTTAGGAGAAGGGCAGTTATTGGAAATGTTGGGAGAGTTACCCTCAGTTGATACGGCAAAATCCGCAAAATCCCCTCCGTCACACCCCTCGACAGTACCGAACGCGACCCCATCACCCACCATCGATCTCGAACCGGAACTCGATCGGGTCTTGCAAGCCGTTCCCCGAGAACCTACGATCTTCGATGCGATCGTCCAAACCGCCCAAATGGATGCCGGCACGATTTCCGGCGCGCTGATTCAATTAGAACTGTTAGGGTTGGTATCCCAGCAGCCGGGAATGCGATATCAACGCATTGGGTGAATTGGGAGGCTGGGGAGCTTTGCGGGCTTCGGGAGCTTCGGGAGAGAGACAAGGAGATGGAGAGAATGTATGTGCGATGTTCATCACTCATCACTCATCATTCATCATTCATCAATTTCCCCCGTTTCTCCCCTCTCCGCGTCACCGCGTCCCCGTGTCACCGCGTCTTTCTTTCTCTCTCCCCCATCTCTCTCCCCCATCTCCCTCATCTCCCCCATTCGAGAGCCAACCGTATATCATAGATATTCAAAGGGCTGTATTGCAGTTTTGACATTACACTTTCGATCTAAGTTTTTCGGGTTAGTATGAGACGCAAACCACAATCCTCATCACCATTCAATTACATCTCCCTAGCCCTGATGGGCGGTATTCTGATTTTGGGTATTGGCATCGGCATTGCGTTTAGCTCGACGGCGAATATCAGCCCCCAGAATGTGGCTTCTCGAGAATTTCTCGATCGCAGCGCGCCGAATCCAGAAGTTTGCACCCAGTACGGGGCGAGTGCGATGGTCGTCAGTTCTCACGTTTATCTGACCCTCAACCCATTTAACGTCTACGTCGCCCAGCCGAGTATGGAACCGGGATGCGTGCTTAGAACCAACAACTGGAACGTTCTGGAACGCCGCAAAGCTGTCACTTCCGAAGAAGTGCGCGAGTGTAAGAATCGGATGAATACTTTTGGTTATACGGGACGGTTGGAAGACGATCCCCAAGTCCAATGTATTTATCAAAATACGGCTGAAGATAATGGCTTCCTGCAACCGGGAATGGACAATTTACCGCCAGAAACAGAGCGGTTCTAGAGTCGATCGAGATCGGACAGATGACTCATCGAAAACAGTTCTAAAACTTGGACTCAGAAGAGGTGCGATCGCACCTCTTTTGCGTATTCCCCCACCGCTTGATTGATACTCTCGCGCAAATTGGCGTATACCTTGGCAAAAGGAGGCTGTTTTTGGGTGAGTCCGAGTAAATCGTGGGTGACGAGAATTTGTCCGTCGCAGCCATCTCCCGCCCCGATACCGATAGTGGGAATTGTTAGTTTTTCGGTAATTTGACTTGCTAAATCGTCGGGAATATGCTCGAGAACGATGGCAAAGACTCCGGCTCGATCGAGAGCGATCGCTTCATCTAAAATGCGATCGCTCTCGTCTTCGGTTTTTCCCTGCTGTCGGTAGCCGAGTTGATGTACCGATTGTGGCGTGAGTCCCACATGTCCCATCACCGGAATTCCAGCCCGGACGAGTTGGGAAACTGTATCGGCGATCGCCGGATATCCCCCCTCAATTTTAACCGCTTGAGCGCCCGTTTCTTTCAGGACTCGTCCTGCTGAATGGAGGGCTTGTTGGGGGCTTTCTTGATAGGTTAAAAAGGGTAAATCGACCACGAGTAACGCATCTTTTACTCCTCGCCGAACGGCTTTGGCATGGTGGAGGGTTTCTTCGAGAGTCAGGGGTAAAGTGGTTTCGTAACCGAGGGCAACCATCGCCATCGAATCCCCGACGAGAATCAAATCCACCCCCGCCTCATCCAAGATTTGGGCGATCGAATATTCCCATGCTGTCAGCGCGACGATCGGGCGTTTTTTTTGCTTCCACTGGAGTAACTTGCGGATGGTAACTGCCATTTTAATTATTAGATAATTAACATCGAGCGAACTTTTTTCCGGTCAAAAAAAACAGCAATTTATTTTTTCTCGTCTTTTCCACCCCGATCGAACATTTTAGAGCCTGACAATAATCAGTTCATAAATTATTCAGGAACTCGAATCAGGAGATGGAAAGGAATGCTTGAAATCAAATGCAAAACTGCTGAAACCTTTTTCGTTTAGATAATCTAACCTTTGTTTAGCCTCTATGACACTTGGAATATGGCAAGCTTCTACCCACCAAAGTGTAAAATACATTCGGTCTAACTTTTTAAACCACTTACGGCGTTTTTTCATTATTTTTCCATGTGCGCTTTCATACACATAAGCTTTAAGTTGTTCGAGAGACTCCCAAACTGAGAGATTGAATAGAATTCGTTCATCTCCATAAGGTTGAAGGTCTGTCGCATTTCCTTGTTCGGTTTGAAGTCGCCACACGAAACCTGGACTACGATCTGCCAGTGCATTAATTTCATCGAGAGAGGCGACAAACTCAGCCATCAGAGGACGATCGAGAGGCTCTCGCATCAGAGCGATATTCACTTGTGCGAGGTGATGTTTTGGGGACGATATCATAGACTTTTAAACTGGCAACACTCAACGTTCAAAAAAAAATTTTGTCGAGCGGTCGATAAAGTCTGGCTCGAAAACAAAGACATTTTTAATTATATCTTTCTGAAATCCGATAGCCGTGGGTCGCTCGAATGGCGCTCGCACTTGTACGTCAAATAATTCCGTACAGCCCCATTCAAATTCGAGAAAGCTCACAATCGATCTGTAAACGAGCGATTACCGTTCCTCGTTCGACGTGGGAGGGCATTTCGGGAGCATTTTTGAGAATCGCTGAGGTCTTTCTCCCCCAGCCTCCCCCGCTCCCTCAGCTCCCCCAGCTTCCCTAACTTCCTCCCTCCTGGGTCTGCGACTTTTGATATTATCGCCATTAGTCCAATGCCGAACTTATTGCAGCCAACGTGAACAAACCCGAAAATAAACTTCTGATTCAAATCCTGATCGGGATTGCCCTGGGCATCCTATTGGGTGGATTTTTGCCCTCGGTGGGGGCGGGAATTGCATTTGTGGGGGATTTGTTCGTGCGAGCGCTGTTGATGTTAGTCGTTCCCATCGTGATGGCATCAATGGTGGTGGGGATAAGTCGTTTGGGGGATATTCGGCAAATTGGGAGTTTGGGGGGAAAAACGCTCTTCTACTACCTGACGACAACAGCAATTGCTGTCATTATCGGTTTGATTTTCGTCTCCCTCATCCAACCCGGTTACGCAGAAACGGAAGCCGAACGGATTGCGTTACGCGGGGGCGAACAACTCGAGGTTCCCTATCAAATCGAAGATCGAACATTGACTCTGGCGACAGGTTCGTTTGCGCGCGCTTACGACGATCGCTACACTATCTTTTTAGTCGATCGCGATCCGAGGGTACGCGGCACGATCGATTCTACGCAACCCGAGTCGGGAAATCGCTTGAGCGTTGACGGCTGGACGGACGATCGCGGTACGCCCGTTACCCCGCCCCAATCCGGTGTGGGAGTGCTCGTCGATCTGGGGATAGCGGCACGGCTAGAGGGCAAAGACCGCTCGATTGCAGAGGTTCTCAAAGAAGTTGCCATTAGTTTGGTTCCGCGCAATCTGTTCGCATCAATGGCAAATAACGATGTGTTGCCTCTGATTGTCGTGTCCTTAATTTTCGGTGGCGTACTCACCACCTTGGGCCGTCGCGGTCGGTTGCTAATTCAGGCGTTCGATGCCCTGAACGAAGCGATTATGGCGATGGTTCACCTGCTGATGCGGGCGGCTCCCGTTGGCATTGGGGCGCTGATTGCCGGACGTTTGGGGGGTGCTGGTGGGTTTGCCGGTTTTTTGCCCGAACTCATTCGGGTCAGCAAGTATACAGGCACGGTGGTTTTAGGCTTGGGGGTTCACGGTTGCATCGTTCTGCCTTTGGTTCTCTATTTTTTTGGCAAACAATCTGTGAAGCCTTATGCTGCTGGCATGGCTCCGGCACTCACCACCGCTTTTTCCACCTCATCGAGTTCGGCCACTATCCCCGTCACCATCGAATGCGTCACGGATAATAACTTTATTTCCGAACGGACTGCGAGTTTCGTGCTGCCTTTGGGGGCAACGATTAATATGGATGGCACGGCACTTTACGAGGCGGTTGCCGCTGTGTTTATCGCCCAAATCTACGGCATCGAACTCAATTTCGTGCAAATGACGATCGTGTTTCTGACTTCCACCTTAGCGGCGATCGGGGCGGCCGGGATTCCTGAAGCGGGTTTGGTGACCATGGCGATCGTCCTGCGGGCCGTCGATTTGCCCATTGAGGGGATTTCTTTGATTTTAATTGTGGATTGGTTTCTCGATCGCTGCCGCACGACGGTGAATGTTTGGGGAGATGCTGTTGGGGCGGCTGTTGTCGATTGGACGATCGGTCGCGAATCGTGAGGAACCCTGCCATCGAATTGTCGTGTCAGTGCCGGGACGAACTGCCATCTCGATCGCGCTTGCTCTCAAAATATACTCAAAATATGGTACGGTATCGGGGAATAATTTGGGCGATCTTGCCCGATCGATCCGACTTCTGCCCTCGGCGATGAAAAAATTCCGCATTCTCGCACTCGTTAGCTGGCTAATTTTCACAGGTGGTGTTTGCGCTCAAGAGGCTCCCCTCACAGACGAGGGCGACAGCTCCCCCGATGCCAGCCTTGAAGTCACACCGCCATCGACCCCCTCAGACGGGCGCGATCGCATTTGCGAGCAACTGCGTGGGGATATGACCCCCGAAGACCTGGTGGCACTGACCGATGAGGCCCAACTCGAAATTTCTGGGGAGTCCAACGTCCCCGGAGAACTGATTCTCGAATGGTCCGATCCGGAAACGGAAGAATTTTTTGTCGTCAATTTTTTTCAAGGAGCCGTCACCAATATTTCCTGTTCCGTAAGAATGCAACTCTCCCCACGCACGATTGCCGAACCTCGCGAGAAAACCTGCGAGGAATTTGAGTTGGGGATGAGCTTAGAGGATTTGGAAGAAAAAATTGAGGAAGATCGCCTCGATGCAACTCAACGTCGAATTTCAGGGAGCGAATTCCTGTGGACGTGGGAAAATCCAGACAGCCTGGAATCGATTCAGGCGATCGTTGCCAATGGAGTGGTGACGGATGTATCCTGTTCGACTCTACCCAGACCGATGGAACCATAGGATATCGATCGACTCCAATAATACCGAATTCGATCGAGGGAAGCTCAACTCAAAAAAGTGAATTCGATCGAACGTGACAAAACTTATTTCTTATAGGTTTTGTCGTCTCCAGATTTGGTATTAGAGGTGCAATATCCAGGTTCGATATCCAGGTTCAATGTCCCAACAAAAATTCACCCCGAACGTTTAATCCGCCCGTTTTTTATGAGGACGGGTTTAGCTGCTTTTTCTCCTTGGCAGAAGTAGTTGCCTCGGACTTCATACGAGCGAACAGGCGGTAGGCTTGGGGATTGAAGCTTCCGCTATCTTTCGGGCTGCCGTGCTTCACCTTCACCAAGGTATACTCCACATCCTCGGCATAAATGGCAAAGAGAATCTTGAACATTTCAAAAAACTGAATCGCTCCTTGGCATTCCTCTTCGGGCAATCCTTCGTAATATTGAATCAGGTCTGCAATGCAGCGTTCTAAATGGTTACGACACTGAGGAACGATGAGGACGAGCTTTAGAAGCACAAAGGCCAGGGTGAGTGGATTGCCGCGAGAAGCCAGTAATTGAAACAATTCTGAGGGTTCTCGACGATTTTCTGTCGTCAGCCATTCGATCGCCCGGTTGCAGGTACGAAACCGCAGAGCATCATCAACTGCAACGTTCTTTTTTTCTGGATAGAGGCGATCTAATTTGCGGGTAAACTGCCACGTCAGTTGTGTTGCCCAGCCTTGTTTTTGGCAAGCTCCAAAGAGATACTGCTGCAAACCCGTTTTGAAGCTATCGTAACTCGCGCCGCGAGAGCGTTCGACGAACAATTTGGCAACTTTTGCCGAACTCATGCCTTGCTTCTTGACCACAATGCTCTTAATCAGACGCAGGACACGATCGCCAAAAATCGTCGGATTGGGACAAATTCGATCGTTGTCTCCGAACTGGCAGCGGGTGACGTATTTTGCCAGAGCAAATTTGAAGTGGTCTTTGTG
This sequence comes from Cyanobacteriota bacterium, assembly GCA_034189805.1. Classification (GTDB taxonomy): domain Bacteria; phylum Cyanobacteriota; class Cyanobacteriia; order Cyanobacteriales; family Geitlerinemataceae; genus Zarconia. The sequence goes on along the minus strand of JAXHUC010000185.1, from coordinate 3,239 downwards.
CTTTTGAGCGACGGTTGCGGCTAACTCCCGCTGTTCGCCAGATTTGTGAACATCGATAGCCTGAGCGGCAAGTTTGTAGGCGAGATAGCGATCGCTCCAGCGATTCGACCAGAGGACTTGGGATTGTGCTTCTGCGTGCAAATGTCGAGTGGCAAAAAGCTGAAGTTCTTGATAAGCAGGGCTACCCACAAATCGCTTCAGCCACATCCGCACTCGCCGCAGAATCGGAGAAACGCTGCTAACTTCAATCGTCGGATCGCCGAAGGACTGAATCAATTGGGGGACGAAGCGAGCCTGACCGTGGAGTTCCCAGTGATTTAAGATAATATAGGAAGCCCGCTCGAGAATGCCGATAAAGTGCTGTTCTTGATTGCCGCGAACGATGTCCCGCAATGCCTCGAGCGCTTCGTCCTTTTTGCCGTTGGCGTGGATGAATAAGTTTTTAAATTCTAAGAGTACTTCTTCGGGAACCCAGTCTCGAACGATATCTTGGAGATAGCGATAGATAACGTCTTGAGGCTGCGATCGCCCTCGATCTCGAGATTGATGTAGAGCGCTAAAACGATCGGTACGACCTAGCGGTAAATTCGTTGCTCTCATAAAAGTACTTCCTGAATTTGAGGCGCGAGCGTGAGATTCATCTGTGCCTCTGTCTGTCTTATCAACCGAGTCTTCTAATGTCATCATAGGTTTCTCTGGTAAGACTGATGCAGTTTATACTATTCGATCGTTCTATTTTTGCTCTTTCTTCACAGGATCTAAATCTAACAAATTAAATTGCGATTTTTCCAGTACCATCACTCGAGATAAGATTAGTTTATCTTGGAGATAACAACTGAATTTCTTTCAAAAATAAATTCGCTGTAGTCGGCGAGATCGTCAAGACCGACACAGTTAAATAAAATCTCAGTGACTAACCAAAAGCTAACTCTGACCAAGAGTTTTTTCCATTTTACATTGGTTTGTGATTTGGATCGGTTTAGATTGCGATCGCGATCGCACTTCGAGAAAATTCGGTATTGAAATGCGGGAGATACTGATACCGGACAAGAGTAAACCCGTTCTGATTTCATTTGAACACCTCCTTTTGCTCGATGATTTATTTGAAGTCACTAGACGTGAGTGTTTTCTCACTGAATTCATAGGTCGATCGAAAGTAAGTTATGCAATTTCGATCGAGAATTGAAGAAAATTTCATTTTTGAGTCGTGTCCGATACAGATTTCTTCGATCGGGATTTAAATATCTGATGTCAACGATGAGATGAAGAGTTAGAGAAGGTATACCGTTTGAGTTTTCTCCATGATTGGGAAGGTAAGCCTGACTCTTTGAGATTTAGAGTTGCGCGCGCATTTCCTGCTGAGAAGGCCCTCAGCTCGTTTCTGTATCCAGAATGTCTCGAATATATGGATGCGAGTGCGACACTCCCGAACGATCGTCCCTGGTTTTTCACCAACCCACCCTCGTGCAGTTCTCGAAGCCAAACCCAATCTTTGTCAGGATTCAGGTGTCCGGCAAGAGCGAAAGAATCTGTAAGGGCGGGTAAGAATAGATGATGGAAAACTTACTTGAGATTCTCTCTACAAAGCCAGCCCCTACTCATCGTGACCCTACCTGTATCTAAAATCTCGCCCTGAATCCTTACCAATCTTTTTAAGAGAAGTGCACTAATACAGTATTGCTTTCTCTCAAATCATGACCCGTTTTAATGCTTTTAAATTGGCTATTTCGTGCAAACCGAACTCAATTAGTTTGGGTTTACCGAACTCATTTTAAAGTTAGCTCGAAACGAACGGTTATCTCGATCGACTTAGGGATAAAAACCGAATTTACCCTCATAAACATTCCCTTTAAGATAAGACTCAAAGGCACAAATAAAGCCTGAATCAAACCCGAACGTCAAACCCAAATCAACTCAGAGGAACAGTAATATGAGCTTAGTTCGTTGGAATCCCTGGACAGATATTGATGCCATGCAACGCCAATTCGATCGGATGTTTGCCGCTTCTGGATTTCCCGTTACATCACGCGATTTCCCCGGTGCGATCGCATTTCCAGCAGCCGAACTTACGGAAACCGATGAAGCCCTTCATCTGAAGTTAGAAGTTCCAGGCATCAATCCTCAAGACTTGGATGTAGAAGTGATGGAAAGTTCGGTTTCTATTCGAGGAGAACGAAAAGAAGAAAACCAACGCGAAGAAAATGGCAAAACTCGTTCTGAGTTCCGTTACGGTCAATTCCAGCGCGTTATTTCTCTCCCGGCTCGGATAGAAAATACTGATGTCACAGCCGAATACAAAGATGGCATCTTAAACCTCACGCTTCCCAAAACCACAGCCGAGCGCAATAAAGTGGTCAAAGTTAAATTGAATGAAGCAACCGCTTAATTAATTTTGCGATGTGGAGATTTTGATTGTTTTGATTGTAGTATAGAGCCGAATGTCCAGCCTTCATCAACAGGCTGGACTTTTTTTGTCGGTAAGCCTGTTGAAATTCCCACTTTCAGTTATTGACAAATAAGCTGAAAGCCGATCGATCTGATGCACTTACGACGGAGACCGTACGACAAGAAGACGATTTCCACCTTTTTGAAACTCATAGTTGACCGATCGAACTTCAAGGTAGTGACCATCGCGTTTTAATCGATCGGAAATCGGCTCGAATCTTGGGGATAGCGTTCCCGAAATATCTAAGATGGGAAAAATACGAACTTCGCGAGCGACCCGACATAATTCGACGATCGAATGCCAATGAAAGTCTTCAGATAAAAGATCGGAATAGGTAAATAACAAATGGCTGCACAAGGCTAGATCGAATTGCCCATCCTCGAAGGGTAAGTTGGGTAATTGCCCTGTGATGTACCGAGGAACGTCGATTTCCCCACGATCGTACCGATCGCCATACCGATCGAAATCCGCCAGAAATACTTGCATTGCGGCCATCCGCACGGAACCGAGTTCTTCAGGGGACGCAATATCTCTCCAAACGTAATCCTCGAGACTCGCCCTCACCCCCTCAATCACTGTCGAGTAGGTTTCTTGGATGCGCCGCTCGATTTGGGCGGCCGAAAACTGATAGATCGGATCGCACGAAACCACTTGCAAGCTGCGATCGTGCATAGTGGCATTGAAACTTGCCGGCCCTCCCGCACAGTCGAGGATGGAAGCGTGCAAATCGGTATCCGTCAGCGCGAACATCCGCACGTACTCGTCAAAGCTGCGCCCCCAAGGAATGACTTTT
>JAXHUC010000184.1:0-11108 GCA_034189805.1 Cyanobacteriota bacterium | reverse complement strand
GAGTCGATCCGATACCTCCCCCAGCCTCTAATTCTTTGATGCACTCCTGAATAGCTCTTTCTGCATCCTGCCAGTTTTCTAGCTTCTGAGCGGCAGAAGCCATGCTGCTGAGTAACAATGCTTGCTTGAGTCTCGGATTCTCAATTTCGTAGGACAAACCAATTTGCCTTCTCGCTTCATCCGCTTCATCCGATAAACCTCCCTGATGCAACTCTCCGCTTAAATCTGATAGCTCCGAAAGATTTTTCGCCTCTAGTCTTGCTCGAACAAGCCCTCGACCTATCACGATCCCTGAAATGACAGCTCCTATAAAAGTCGAAACAAGTACAGCCGAACCAATGCGAACTCGCCGTTTAGATTTCCGATTCGCTTCAGCAAGCACCTGAGTCCGTTGCACTGCTGCTTCCTTGTCCTTTTTCTCCCGTTCTAACCGAGCTTCGATTTCCTTAGCAGCAATTTCCTCCTCAATATCCTTCTCCTTACTCGCTGCCAAAAACTGCTTGTCCTGATAGCTCAAACTTTTATCCTGCGACCATTCCTGGGCATCCTGAAGTGCTTTTCCTCGCAACAGCCGCGATTCATCGGTACTTCCCGATGCGATCCAAGCCTGAAATGCTTCGGAGTAGGGACGCAGACTCTTGAGTTGTCGCTCGATCCAATTCAGGTCAAAAACCGCTTGGTAAATGCGGTTGTAAACCCTTAACTTACCTTGGCGTTGAACGACCAACCCCGATAGCTTCAACTCGCTTTGTTCGGTGCTGTTATCCGCTGCAATTTCTCCGGTAGAGAGAATTTGCCGAGACAACTCCAACAAATACCCCGACCGTTGCTCGTCTCTGAGTATCCGATCTCGAATGGTTCTTAAATGCTCTGGATCGTCCTGAGATTCCCAATTCTCGACGATTCGGGAATGCACAACTTGTTCGACGGAAATAGAATTAGCTCGTTCTGACTCTTCAACCACCAACTGACAGAGCTTTTGCGTTAGAAACGGTTGTCCCCCCGTCCAGTCGAGGATTTCCTGCATCACTACATTAGGACTCTGTACCTTTCCACGTAAACCTTTTATTAACGGCTCGGTTTCATCTGGTTGAAATCCATGCAGCTCGATACCCTCACCAATATTGAAAGGGGTCTGCGTCTTATCGCTCATCAAATCGCTCGGCGTTGCCACACCTAACAAGGCGAATGTAAGCCGATCGAATTTGGGATTATCGACTCGTTGGTTTTGGAAATAACGAATTAGAGCGAAGAAGTCGTCTAAGGAAAAGTCTTGACTCAATACTCGATCGATTTCATCGACAAAAATGACGATGGGCTGCTCAATCTCAACCAGCAAGACTTTCTCGATAAACTGACTCAGGCACTGCACCGGAGAGAGAAGAGTTTGATGCTGTTGCCACCACTCCTGCCAGTCAAAGGTGTCTTCTAGTTGGCAACTCTCTACCAGGGCGTACACGATGCCGCCGTACCATTGCTCCAGCGTCACCCGATGCTTACCGATTCCCGTTAAGTCGATGGCTGCACAGACGATGCCTTCTGCTTGGAGCTGCTGCATCGTTCGCACCCGCAAGCTGGACTTGCCCATCTGTCGGGAGTTGAGAACGTAGCAAAATTTACCGGCTTTCAGTTTTTGCAGAAACGCGGTGTCGGCTTGTCGTCGGACGTAGCTTGGGGCATCAACGGGTAGACTGGCTCCGACTTGATAGGTGTAGTTGGGCTTGGGGGCGGTCATGGCGGTCTATCCCTCACAAGACGCGACGGAAATATTCGCGGTAGAGTCGGCAACGGGGCATGACTTGATTGTTCTGCCGTTTTATCAAGCCCAGGCTATGCAACCGATAAATCTGGATTGAATCAAGTTCGACGGGATGGGTGGAGTTGACGACGGTTTTCAGGGCTTGAGTTAGTTCTGGCGCGTCTTGGAGTCGATTTAAAAGGGAGCGCAGGTGGGAGCTATAAATTCCAGCTTCGGTGGCGGCTTCTTCTAGGAGTTGGGTAAGGGACACTCGTCCGGTTCCGATGCAGTACATTGCCAGTCGCACCAGATAGGGGTGTCCTCCAATCCGTTCCATCAGTTCGTCGAGCTGTTTGCCAGGACTTTTGAGGTCGTGGCGACGTGCTAAGTCTCGTACCTGTTGCGGCTCGAACTCTTGCAGTTCGATGGGAACTCCGGCGTTGAAGGGAGATTGATTGAGGTCTAGGGGGATATAGACTTCGGTGGAATGGGCTAACACCAGCCGCAGTTTTTGCCAGAGGGGGGAGAATTTGCCTTTCTCGTGCCAGCTTCGCAGCATCCCGAAGAAGTCTTCGACGACTTCGGTGTGGGGGAATAATCGGTCGATGTCATCGAGTCCTAAGACCAGTGGGGCATCGACTGCGCCGAGAATTGACTTTTTGAAGTATGCGGTGCAGTTGTCGTTGCTGCCGAGGATGTTGGTATTCCAGGCTTTATCGACGCGGTTTTCGAGGTTGAGTTCGTCTCCGACTCTCTGGCACAGCCAGCGCAAGAATCGATCTAAGTCGGCGAGGATGGCTTTATCGACTCCACCGAGGTCGAGGTAAACGGTTCGATAGTTTTGTTCGGAACCGCAATGGAGGATTCGTGCGAGTAAGGAGGTTTTGCCCATCAGTTTGGGGGCTTTGATGCGAATCAGGGAACCGGGCTTAACGAGGGTGTCGTAACACAGCGGTTCGATGCCGTTGCGTTGGAGGTAAAAGGGGGAGTTGAGGGGAACGTGACCGTCTGGGTATTCTAGCTCGGTTTTTGGGGGTGCGTTGGGATGACTCTGGGAGGGGGAATGGGTGCGTTGCAGGAGTTGAGGGGTGAGGTGTTCGGGGATTCCGGCGACTCGAATCAGTTGACAGCCGAGTTTGTAGGCAAATTTGTAGCCTTTATCCGCTCCTAAAGCATCGTAGAAGCCGATGGCAAACTCAATGGCTGCTTTATCTCCGATGGCTTTTTTCATACCGACGACATAGTTGATGTATCGGGCGATTTCTTTCGCCTGGACTTCGGAAAAGCAAGCGTTGAGGACGACACATTCTACGGAATCGGAGAATAGCTCGAACAGTCCAGCGATGGCTTCTGCATCGACTAATTTGAAGTGACCCGTCTCGTCTTCAAACACCAGGCCGTCTTCTCCGGCACCATGTCCTGAGAAGTGGATGATGTGGGGTTCGCAGTCGAGTATAGCTCGATGGATATCCCGATAGCGAACGGCTTCGGCGGTTTCGATGGAGTAGAGGTGGCGTTGTTTCGATCGTTTTAGCCCTTCTTTGATTTCGCGCTTTTCCTCGTCCAGACGCAGGGGTTTGGAGCCTTTGGGGTTGGCTGAGAGGATAAGGATTCGGCGGGTGTCGGGCGGGCTAGTCATTATTCTTGTGGCTAACTCTTTCTTGGCTTTTGGTTGTGGTAAATCGCCCAATTCTTGGATGTTGACTCATCATTCTCTGCGAGAGAACTTGAGTTTGATAGCACCCTTACCGCCAGCTTTACCGCCTGTTCCCAACAGACTCAACTGACCTTCTGCCCCAACCTCTACCGAAAGTTCGATCTCATCGAGCTGCATTCCCGACTTTGCTTTTTCTGCCCGTTGGAACGCTTCTTCTACAACATCGAGGAACTCTGCCACGCTTTGTTTTAGATCGTCAGCAGTGACATAAGTGCGATCTGAGGTCGTTTGTGAGGAACCGACCATCCAACTGTAATCAGCTCCCGTATCCATACCGTGTCTGGCTCCTTCTGGTTCGGAGTCCTTCGGTTTATCGTCGGCAGTGACGATCCAGATTCCTCTGGGTTTTTCTTCTGACATCAGAACTTATGTTTTAGCAATCGGAGTTGACAGAGTTTTCACCTCAGCTTCGAGTGCCACCATCTTCTCTTGAAGCCCTTCCATTTTTAGCTCTACCTCAGCTATCCTCTGACTCAGTGGTACGTCGGCTGTCGCACCCAAATACTGGGCCAGTGCAGCGGTCATCACCTCGGACTTAGTCGCATCGACTTTCGCCATGTACTCCGAGAGCTTATCGTGGAGGGATGGAGGGATTCTGGCTCTCACAAATATGTTCGCCATGATGTCACAGGGATGAAGCCTTGTTTCTAAGGTTAGCACCTGTTATCGAAATCGGGGGGAGAGGGTCGTTTTTGAACGTTATCGTTGACAGCGGTAAAAACAGCCCGTGCTGTTGGGGGAGTACCAATACAATACCCGTTGAGACGAGTGGTTACATTCCTGTTCGCCTTGAAGTTCGATGATTTGAGCCTTTTCCCAAAAGTCATCCCGGTATCGAAGACGATATTGCGTCGTTTTTGGGTATCGATCGATTTGTCAGCGAATTTGAAGGATTTTTCTCTTCCTTGGAAGAACATTTCAACGGATTAGTTGATGAGGTGCTGGTGGTCGTTTCCGATGAAGACATCGGCGAACTCGGTCAATTAGAAGGCGACCTGAACGCAACCGTTGGTGAATTGGGGTTGCCCGATCCCGAAGAACTGTCCGATTTGGTTCTTGAGGAATTAGGACTTCAGGTGGGTACCCAAGGAGCCAAGGAAATTAACGATCGCGTATTTCGAGAAATCGCTCGCAGCAGTGCCAATACCGTACTGAGTAAAGAAGGGCAGCAACGCACCCGAGCCGAAATGGAAGCGACCCAGAGCGCAGTCGTTGGGGTCGGTCGCATTGCCCAAAAGGTGAAAAGCGCCACTTCTTCCCAAGAAGTCTTGAAAAATTTAGGCGACCAGAATGCCCAAATCGCCCAAGTTTTAGGGCAGGTCGCCCTAGGGGAGCAACAGCGTCGCATCGACGGGGCGATGACCAACTCCCAACTGGCAAACATCGATGAAAAACTCGAAGGCGAACGGGTTATCCAAGATTTGGAGCGAGCTAATGCAACTCGAAGTGCGATCGAGCTGATGAGTGCTGGTAGCTACTTCATCGAGTAACTTGAGGTGATTTGATGCGATGGTGCGAGCGTATGGCCCGCAGCGAGCCGCACTCAGCTAAACCCTTGCTATACGCTCGCCTCTAGCATTCTAAATTTGTCCTAAGCACTATGTGCCTAGTGCAGCGACCGCAGAAACAACTAACCCGTCTTAAACCCGTGAAAGCTATGTATACTGGACATTTTGCCTTTTTAACGCGCGCATTTTTAATGACCCGTAGCGGCACTAGCCATATCGCATCCGAGGAATTTCGAGTTAGGGCTTGCTCTATTACTGCGCGATCGTCCCGAGCCTTAGCCTTGGCGGTCGCCCCCGTGAATTGGCGAGTTCGCGGTTGAATTCCTCCATCGAGGATAGAAAGCGTGCGTGAGAGTCTTATGAGTACGACGATCTGCGATCCAAATTTAAGATTGGGGCAATTTCAAGTTCCCATGGGGATGCTCGGCGATCCTGGAGAGTTTCTCGAGCAAGCCCAAGCCACGGCGCAAGAAATTTCCCAGAGTTTCGATGCCCTTTGGAATCAAGTGCTCAACGGCGGCTTGTTCGCGGCCATTACCCGAATTGGGATTCTGTTTGCCGTCGCGACCTTGGTTTGGTGGATGGTGCAATGGACGCGCCAACTGGTTGACGGTCAAGACACTCCCGTTAGCGATTTAATGATGCCGATTGTCGTCGGTGCTTTTTTAGTCAACGATGGAGCGCTGCTAGTGCAGCTCATTCTAGCGCTGCGAGACTACATCAACGACATCAACTCGTTCGTCTTGCAATTTACCGCAGCCGGTGTCAGCATCCAGGATGCTTACCAAGATGTCAACCAGCTCGGATCGTCTCAACTCTTGGCCGGGGAACTGCTCCGACAGTGCGAAATCCCCGGACTCGATCGACAACAACAACTCGACTGCTTGCAACAGGTTGCCGACGAACTCAATACCCTGCGCAATTCTCTAAATCCAGGGAGCGCGACGGCGAATTGGTTCGATCGCATGGGAGATCGGATTTCGACTGCTCGGGCACTGGTTCAAAATGGGGGCGGTAATGTTGTCGAGCAAATTTTTGGAGGAATTAGCGGCACCATTGGCGGTTACATCGAAACCTTAGTCCGGATGTTCCTGATGGGTTTGAACGTTGCCTATCAATGGGGGATTGAAGTCTCGGGAATCATTCTATCTCTGTGCGCGCCCATGGCAATGGGAGCCACCCTACTACCAACCGCGTCTAAGCCGATTTATAGCTGGTTGAGTGCTTTTATCGGACTGGGAATTACTAAGTTATCTTTCAATATCGTCCTCGGACTCGCGGCAACGGTCATCGTTAATTCCCAAGCCAACCAGCCCATGTTTTTCTTGCTGTTTATCGGTATTATCGCTCCGATTTTGGCTTCGGTTATCGGCGCGATGGGCGGTATGAGTTCCTTTGCCGCCCTCAGCCGCGTCGCTAATGCCGCAGCCGGAATGGGGTTGGGTTCTGTTGGCGGACTCTCCCGCACCGTAGTGCGGCACTATAACAACGACTTGCAAGATTTTCGCCGCTCGATACCGCGAAGGTAACTTTGGACAGGGAGATGAGAGACAAGGAAGACAAGGGAGATGGGAGGACGCTCCAGACGCGGTGACGCGGAGAGAAGAGGGACAAGGGGGATAAAGGGACAAGGGAGATGGGAGGACAAGGAAGAAAATCAGAATTCCCCGTTCCCCATTCCACGCACCTCCTAGCGCACGACCCGATACTGACAGAAGCAACCAGCTCCTTGTAGAGGGTAGGGAATCTCACCCGGAAATCGATCGGTCTAATCCACTGGCTCGCTCGCAACCCGACGCTAACGAAGAGAACCAGCTCGCTGTAGAGAGTAGAACATCTCACGAAAGGATTGATGAATTCCATACACTCGCTCCCCCAGCAATGCCTGCTTCCTCAGCTCAAGACTGCTCAAATTCACCCAAAAACTATGCAACTTATACGATCCAAAACCTGACAACGCGGGGTCATTGGGATTGGGGGGATTACCCCGACTCGCTCACTATCTGGCTTGGCAAAAAGGTCACACATCGCATCCAAAGTTAAAAACTATTCCTTGTGAGGCTCCCCCCTCTCCCTTGTCTCCCTTGTCTCTCCACTCCCCTACACCCCTACACCCCTACACCCCACAGTTCGATATGACATTTACCAAGACGAAAAAACGACGAGATTCGGGGAGTTTTCTCTCCTTTGGTGGCTCGGTTCCGCCACTGCTGGCGGGGGCGATTTTACTCGGAACCGCTCTAAGTTCGATCGGAGTATTTGTCTCTTTCGCGTCTCTGGTTACGGGAATTCAAGTCGCCCGAAAAGAGACACCGACATTGGTGCAACTTGCCGATGGGAACGTTCTGCGAGTTGCCCCCCTCGGCGAACGAGAGCGAACCACCCAAGTCATCGAACAATTCGTTTCCGAAACCCTCGTACTGCTCTTTAACTGGGATGGATTGTTACCGCCCGCTCTATCGGACGATCCCCTCGCTCAAACCCTCGATCCGGGGATTGAGATTCAAGATGAGACCGGAAAACGCTTGGGACGAGTGACGACAGGGACTTGGTATGGGGCTTGGGGACTATCGGAAGAAGGGGGATTTCGAGAGGAGTTCGTGCGCGAACTTGCCCGACTCACACCTCAAAGTGTTTTCGATGGCGCTCGGGTGCGCGTCGTGCTCGTTCCCAGAGAATTTTCGACACCGAAGAAAATTGGTAAAAATCGCTGGAAGGTCAATTTCATCGGCAATTTAGTCACCTTCCAACAGGGGGATTTAGCGGGAAACGCAACCCGCTTCAACAAAACGGTTTACTTGCACTCGATCGATACGCCCCAACTTCCACCCCCCGAAGCACCGGAACTGACCCGACAAGCCTATCAACGACGGCGGGCGGGACTTGAAATTACGGCAATTACCGAACTCGAACGGGAGGACTTACAATGAGCCAAATTCACAACGAAGACGAACTGAATTTTGACGAACCTCTATCTTCGCTTCAGGGCGGCGTTTCGGATGCTGCCCAAAGGATGGAAGACTCCTTACCCACCGCAGTCGAGAACCGGTCTGTGGAAGCTTTAGTCGGGCTGGAAGAAGATGGTGGCTCCGAAAACCTCAACCTAGAAGTCGAACCCGAACTCGATGCGCGATCGCCCGAAGAAGATCTCGATCCGGCCGGGGTCGTGACGCGCCGAACTCTAGCAGATTTACCCGCGAGTCGGATCGCGATCGTTGCTGGGGCGCTCGGAGCGGTGTTTTTCGGAGCCGGAGGGGTTTGGTACGTTCTGAGCAGCCGACCTTTGGGAGAATCGACACCAGTTATTGCCGGAGATGAAACCGTCGAAGGTGAATCTGAGGCGGTTTTTCGCGAACCCGACGGAGCGATGAAAGTTGAGGTGGCCCTCGCAAGGCAGCACGACGAACTCGAAGCGTTGGGGCAGACTCGCCAAGAGGAGGAGCCGGGCGGCGATCGGGAGAACCGTCAAATTCGCCCGGATGCTGAAGGTAAAGAAGACGCTGACGGTAAAGGAGACAATGAATCGGACGATGCACCACCTCCTCCACCCACCCGAAGTTCTCCATCCCCCAGAGTCCGGAGCAACTCACCACCAACCGTGCAAGCGTCCGACCCCCCTCCACCTGCTAGAACCACGCCACCGAGATCGCCACTGCCACCGCCACCTCCGACTTCTGCATCTGTGACACAATCCATTCCACCCCCCGAACCCGAGTCATTCGATCCCTACGAGCGGTGGGCGATTTTGGCCGGATTGGGAAGCTACAAACCATCGGTGTCAGATTCTCGAAGCCAACAAATTCCATCTTCTTCGACCGCGATGGGTGAGAGGGTCTCGGATCGGACGCGGTTGGCTTCAGTTCCCATCTCCGGGCTAGAACCGCCACGTTTGGGGACTCCAAGCCAACAGATTCCATCTGCTTCGATAGCGATGGGTGAGGAGTTATCGGATCGGACGCGGTTGGCTTCAGTTCCCATCTCCGGGCTAGAACCGCCACGTTTGGGGACTCCAAGCCAACAGATTCCATCTTCTTCAACCGCCATGAGTGAGGGGTTCCCAGAAGAAACTCGATTCAATTCCATTCCCATCTCCGGGCTAGAACCGCCGCGTTTGGGGACTCCAAGCCAACAGATTCCATCTGCTTCGACAGTGATGGGTGAGGGTTCCTCAATCCCCTCACCCGAAATCGCTCGAACCTACAACTACAACCTCGAAGCCGAAAATCGCATCTTGTCCGACGAGCCTCCACCGAGTTTGACAACGATCGCGACAGGAGAGCGAGTCCGCGCCCAACTCGAAACTCCCGTGGCTTGGGTTGAGGGAGAAGACCTCGAACTGCCGACTTTTCTGGCTGTTTTAGAAGAGGCAATTCTCGACGCTCGAGGAGATGTTGCCATCCCGACCGGTGCGCGATTGCTGTTGGTGCAGACGAGCAATGCCCCAGCTTTAGTTCGATTGGAGGCGATCGCAATTGCTTTCGACGGTCGAGAGGTTCCACTGCCCCAGGGGGCGTTCTCAATTCTGGCTGAAGGTGGCGAACCCTTGGTGGCTGAAGCTTTAGGAGAAGGCAATGCAACCGGCGAGCTGTTACTTGGAGCGCTGTTTGGGGGATTGTCTCGGGTAGGCGAAGAACTCACCCGACCGGAGCGTCAAACCCAGCGCGAGGAGATCGACGGCTCGTCTACATCAAAGACATTTGGCGATCGCAATCCGGTGGGTGCGTTTCTCAACGGGTCTTTCGAGGAGTTAGGAGATGCAATGGGGTCTCGAACTCCAACAAATTCAAGACCCGTCACCATCTGGGGACTCGATGCGGGGACGGAATTAGAAATTGCCGTTAACTATTCTTTCGAGTGGGAACGCTGAGGGGGAACGATGAACTGGCAAAAACTGTTGGTGGCTCTGGGTCTGGTCTGGCTCGGGTTAATGCCCGCGTCGGTCCGAGCGCAAACCACTCGCTCGATTTCCCGCAGCGTCGCTTCCGGGGTCACCGCCCAAACCGTGCGGCTCGAAGTCGGGCGCGGTCGGGGTCTGAACTTGAGTTTTATCGAAGTGGGTGAAACCATCGAGCGGGTTTGGCTCGACGATCCGTCTCGATTCGTCCTCGATACCGATGGATGTTCGATCGTCTCTAACGATTGCGAAGTGGGAGACCCCATGCCGACGATGCTGCATTTGAAACAGATCGAGCGCCTCGACTTTCCCGGCGTGCTCGAGGCTGACCCCAAAAGCGGAACGTTGCTGACGGTGGTGACTCGAGACGAGCGATCGCAGCGTCGGATTTATACCTTTGAGGTAGTGCCGGAGCAAGGAAGGGTCGATTACAACACGGTCGCTCTCACCGCCGATCCGCTGTCCCTGACGCTCGACCTCGAACTCGATCGAATTCGTCGGGGAAGAGAGCGAGCCGCAGTTGCCCGACAGCTCGATCGCGCGGACGACCTGTGGCAGCGCATCGATCGAGTGCTAACTCTGATTGAAGAAGACGGATTGTCAATGGAAGCTGCTGCCACTGAAGCGGGAGTGACGTTGCCACTTCTAGAACGCTTAGCCGAGCTGGGCGATTGAATCAGTTCCGACAAGATGAAAAGTCCTCGAAACCTCTGTAGTGACAGGTCTTTGAGACTGTTTTCTTTATATAGCTGTATTCAGTTAGGGCGCGGACAGTCTGAATTTACACGAGTATCTTTCTCCCCCCGCGATTGCCAGCTTCCCCAGCGATTGTCAGCTCACCAACACCTGTGTCTTAACACGACTGCATATGGCTATAGAACGCTCGTCCCCCATTTCCCATTGACAAAAGGTTAGAGTTCCTGATGATTTGTCGAGTTCCATATCTAGCGCGATCGAGCAACAAACTGTTGCTTATGGCTGTAGTCATAACAGGCGCGGACAGTCTGAATTTACACGAGCATCTTTCTCCCCCAGCTTCCCGTTCTCCCCCAACGGTCGGCGTTCCCTTGCGCTTGTCGGCATTCCCTTGCGTAGGCGGTCGACGCGGGGTTTGACCGCAGCTCACCAACACCTGCGTCCTAGTCCTAATACTCCTATATCTAGACTGTTTCGGATGATCGACCTTCACCCGCGCACCATTCCCCATTCCCTACACCCCTTCAATTTCAGGAGAAAAACCATGAAAACCAC
>JAXHUC010000183.1:3873-11230 GCA_034189805.1 Cyanobacteriota bacterium | reverse complement strand
ACCTGTCCATAATCAACAGAAAACCCGGAATTGGGGGGTCTCCCCCCAAACCCCCCGCCGGGGGCCTTGCGCCTCCCCCGAACCCCCCGCGCACAAGAGGGAGATCGTGAAAAGTTTGAGTAGGAGAGGAGTTGAGCGATTAAAGTCGAGCGACTTGACATCTGGCAAAATTGCTTGACCTTTCACCAATGCCCATTCCCCATTCCAGCCAAAGTTTTAGATAATTCACAATAGACGTTATAGAGAAATCGATATTGAGTATGCCTAACGCTGAAGTCATTGGTCTGGGACGATCGGGAATTGCGGCGGCCAAACTGTTACACCGAGAAGGATGGCAGGTGACGCTAAGCGATCGTAACGATAAACAGAGTATGCGATCGCAGCAACAGCAACTGACCGATGCGGGCATTTCCGTGAGTCTAGGCCGTAATTTCGAGCCGACCGAAGCCATCGATCTGGTCGTCGTCAGTCCCGGCGTTCCCTGGGATTTACCCAACCTCGTTCGCGCGCGGGAGATGGGAATCGAAGTCATCGGCGAAATGGAACTGGCGTGGCGCAACCTGCAAGGGAGTCCCTGGGTTGCCGTTACCGGAACCAACGGCAAAACCACCACCACGGCCTTAATTGCCGCCATTTTCCAAGCTGCGGGACTCAAAGCACCCGCTTGTGGGAATATCGGCTATGCCGCCTGCGAACTGGCACTCCAACCGGAATCGAAAATCGAGCGAGTCATTGCTGAAATCAGCAGCTATCAAATCGAATCGTCTACCACCCTCGCACCGCAGATTGGCGTGTGGACGACCTTTACCCCCGATCATCTGGCGCGCCACTACACCCTAGAAAACTATTTCCACATCAAAGAAAAGCTGTTGCGCGCGGCCGAGTTACCAGTACTCAACGGCGACGATCCCCATCTGCGCAAATTGGGACGGCAGCAATGGCCCGAGGCGTGCTGGACGAGCGTTGAAGGGGCAAAATCGGGGTTAGACCCTCAAGTTTATCTCGAAGAAAATTGGGTGGTCGATCGCGGCGATCGCATTTTACCCGTTGCCGCGCTGCAAATGCCGGGGAAACATAACCAGCAAAATTTACTCTTAGCAGTCGCTGCCGCGCGATTAGCCGGCATTGACAAAGAAGCGATCGAGGAGGCAATTTCTCAGTTTCCCGGCGTTCCCCATCGCTTGGAACGAGTTTGTACCTGGCGGGGAGTCGATTTTATTAACGACAGCAAAGCCACGAACTACGATGCGGCGCAAGTGGGATTGTCGGCCGTTGCCGCACCGACGATTTTAATTGCCGGAGGACAGGCTAAAGCGGGAGACGATCGCGCCTGGCTAGAAACGATCCGCGCCAAAGCCGCAGCCGTCTTACTCATCGGCGAAGCCGCGCCGAAATTTGCCGAACGCTTGCAAGAGGTGGGATACCAGAACTACGAAATTGCAGATACTCTAGAACGGGCCGTCGAACGCGCCATGGAACAGGCACGACAAGATGCGCCGCCAACGGTTTTGCTTTCTCCAGCCTGTGCGAGTTTCGATCGCTACGCCAGCTTTGAAGAACGCGGCGATCGATTCCGCCAACTGTGCCGAGAACGAGTTGAGACGGCCGAGTCCTAGGATGGAGACTCAACGTCTAAGAGTATTCAAGGGAATAGGCAACCACCGACAGGCAATCGCTCACCCGAACTTGTCCTTTGAGAACCGATCGCACGAGGCGATTTACCGATCTTCGATCGCAATCGTTGAGCGACTCGTCTAAAGCAGCAGCCATCAATCCGTAGCAGTCGGCTTTGGTGAGAACGCCAGTATCTCGTACCGAAGCTAGAATTTCGGAGATCGCTCCCGGCAAAAGTGCGAGGTCGGGAACGTTTTTTTCACCGGTCAACTGAGGCATACCAATGTCTTGCATCTTTCCCTGTTTCATGGAACTTTTCGCCCTTAGCAAGGGTCTCGTGCGTTCGTAGGTCTTGGCAGATGCATCAATCGAAGAGCAATCGGAAAAATAAACCCACGATTTCTCTGGGAGCAACGTCAACGTACCTTCCCAGAAAAACTTACGAGACAAAATAAGCGTTTTCCGGGTTGCCGCGACATCTTACCGGTTCGCTCTCGAGTATCCCACTGCGCTTTGGCACAGAAGGTTCGATAACGAACGGCAATAAAAAAGAGAAAATCGTGACTTGGGGAAGCTCGACCTTTATTTTATCGCCTCCAACAATCGTTCGTCGAAGAGTTCGTCGAAATGACGATGAATTGCTCCACAATAGAGATATCGCCGTTCTCGATCGGTGAAGCGCCCCATGGCACATCTCGATGTAACCTCTCGATCGCAACGCTAGAGTCAATCGAACGGATGTGGTCTGCCACGTGGGTGGAAATTGCGCCGATCGAGTACGAACAGTCGTAAGGGTTGAAGGTAACTCGATGGAAATTGGCATCCCGAAAGAAATTAAAGATCGAGAATTCCGCGTGGGTTTGAGTCCCGCTAGCGTCAGAGTATTGCACGATCGCGGTCATCGAATTTTTGTCGAAACCGAGGCGGGAATCGGGGCTGGATTTAGCGATCTCGACTACGAAAGTGCCGGGGCCGTTGTCGTGTCTTCCGCCGAGGAAGCCTGGCAGCGAGAACTCGTTGTCAAGGTCAAGGAACCTCTCAAATCCGAATATCCCTTCATCCAAAAAGGGCAGTTGCTGTTTACCTATTTGCACTTGGCAGCCGATCGCCAATTGACCGAATATTTGATGCATTGCGGCGTGGTGGCGATCGCCTACGAGACCGTAGAATTGAGCGATCGCAGCCTACCGTTGCTCGCCCCGATGAGCATCATTGCCGGTCGCCTATCGGTTCAGTTCGGGGCGCAATTTCTCGAACGTCAGTACGGCGGACGGGGGATTTTGCTCGGTGGCGTTCCTGGCGTGCGTCCCGGTCGGGTCGCGATTCTCGGCGGGGGGGTCGTCGGTACGGAAGCGGCGCGGATCGCCATTGGCATGGGGGCGCAGGTACAAATTTTCGATATTAACGTCGAGCGATTGTCCTATCTCGAAACCCTCTTCGGTTCTCGCGCCGAACTGCTCTACAGCAATATTTCCACCATCGAAGAAGTGGTGTCCCAGGCCGATCTAGCCATTGGTGCGGTACTCGTTCCCGGTCGCAAACCGCCGACGCTGATTTCTCGAGAGTTGGTGCGGCAAATGCAACCGGGTTCGGCGATCGTCGATGTTGCCGTCGATCAGGGAGGTTGCGTGGAAACGTTGCATCCCACCTCCCACAGCACCCCGACCTATATCGAGGAAGGAGTCGTTCACTACGGCGTTCCCAATATGCCCGGCGCGGTTCCTTGGACGGCCACCCAAGCCCTCAACAATAGCACTCTACCCTATGTCGTCAAGTTAGCCGATCGGGGTCGAGAAGCGATCGAAGTAGAGACGGCATTGGCAAAAGCGGTCAACGTCCGCGATGGAAAACTCATTCATCCGGCACTGCATGAAGTCTTTCCCGATTTGGTGTGAATGAGAGGCAAGAGCGATCGCAATCGGTGTCCTAATTGCGATCGCCGTTGTTCTAACTGACTTCTGTCGGGCGACGAAACGGAACGATACCCAGTTTTTGGCGAACTTCACTTAGGGGTGTGGCCCAGTCCGATTCGATATCCCAACCGATCGAACTTTTGGTCCGCTTCCCCCGTTTGAGAGCGGCGACGATCGCTTTCGGAGAGCATTTTCGCGCTAGCAACCCCAGCAGTACGAGAATGGCAGCAGAAGGGCGAAAAACCTGAGCGCGGACGAATGCCTGGAGAGTGAGTTCGTCCCCTTCATCGGAAGAAAGACCGGTGAGTACGTGCCAAACGTCGTGGGTTCGCTGAATCCAGTCGCCGGAGTCGAGCGGCTCGAACCCATTTTCATCCAAAAAACGGGCAACTTCTCGTCCGAGAGTGCCGTCGGGTAGTTGGCGCAGTTGTTCGAGGTCGATGTGAAATTCTCGTTGCGGTTGAATTTGAGGATTGATAATTTGGGCAAGTTTGAGAATTGCCGCAGTACGTGCATCTTGCATGGTGCGTCCCCCAAGTTGTAAACACAAGCGAACAATACAAATAGAAATTATTAGCTAAAAACACGAGCTAACAACATCGTTAAGAAGCTCGGTTAAGAAGCTGAAAACACCTCAGTTTTGGGTGCACGGGTCTGGGTATTATTGGTGAAATTGTCGATTGCGAAGCGCGAGTACTGTAGAGCAACCCGATCGTTCCGACCGATCGAGATCGGTCAGTCAAGTTATTTTGAGTGACATCTTTAAATAGGGACGATCGGGTCTAAATATGCAGCGAGTCAAAATCTGAATTGAGGAACTCAAGGACTTGTCGATCGAATTCCACTGGATTGACTAGATTCGACGGGTCCATTGAATTTTCTAAAATGACAAATTTAGAGTTGGGTAAGGAATTGGCTATTTTTCGATTGATTTCAATAAACCACTGACCTAATCGATCGCCAACCATTACTAAAGTTGGAATTGTCACCTGTTTCAAGTTTTCTAATTTATCAAGTCGATTGATTGCTTTTCTTGCAAGTACCATTTGATTGAGATCGACATTCCAACTGACTTGCCCGAAATAGTCTCTAGCTCGAATGGCATAGTCTTCTTTGTAAGTCAGTTGCATTCCCTTAACGAGAAGCTTCTTCCCCAATATTTTAAATAAACTGAAACCCAAAACTGCTGACAACTCCGAATTCGTTATATTTTAAGTTATTTTTCTCAGATAGCCGTTGTCTCCCCAATGTCAAAATTCGGCAGTTCTACACAGTCGCCAAAAATTATGTTATGCTAGTCCGAACGCTTCAATATAGAGCAACAATGAAGTAGTACTTTAACAATGAGATTGTAGACTTACCTATCCGATCGGCTTTGAATTGCCGAACCGATAGAGAATTTACGCTCTAGCTACGCACGAAGAGCAATCTACATCTCATTCTTGTAATTTTTTAAACTCATTCGGAATAATCTGGCTGCCGATCTTGCGGCCAAAGTTTACATTGCTATTTTGCTAGGAGGTAAGGGATGTCTCATCATCAAAAGCCCTACTCGATCGCAGAGAATATCGGTTATACACTGGAGTCTGGACGGACGTTATTTCAAGGAATTCATACTCGTCTGGCGGCGGACGATCGAGTTGCCTTAGTCGGTGTTAATGGAGTTGGGAAATCAACGCTGCTAAAGATTTTAGTCGGTCAAATACCGCCAACTCGAGGAGCGGTAACCTGCAACGGTTCGATGTATTATCTACCGCAGATCGGCACGATTCGAGCTTCATTGCGATCGGAATCTGTTTTCGACTTTCTCAACGCCGCATCGAACGAGTGGTGGGAAATCGAACAGATGCTCGAAACCCGATTCGGTACCACGTTGGACTTATCTTTACCCATCCAAAGTCTCAGTGGTGGCGAATTAACCCAACTCTTTCTTGCCGTTGGCTTGTCTCGATCGCCCGATCTGTTATTGCTCGACGAACCGACGAATCACCTCGATTATTTAGCACTCGAAAATCTCGCTCGGGTGCTGTGTCAATTTCCCGGTGGGTTGGCAATCGTTTCCCACAATCCCTTTTTTCTCGATCGGGTGACGCAGAGCGTTTGGGAACTTACAGCGTCGGGATTACAGGTTTATGGAGGTAACTTCTCGGACTATCGAGAGCAAAAACAACTGGAGACAGCAGCCAAGGTGAGGGCCCACGAAACCGCGCGCAAGGAGTTGAAACAGACCAAAGCCACGGCATTAAGCGAGCAGAAACGGGCCGCTCGGTCTCATCGTCGCGGACAGCAGAGTCGCGGTGGTATGCCTCGCATCGTTGCCGGGAATTTACAGCGCAAAGCCGAGGTAGTCGCGGGAAAACTGAAGGTCAAACATGAAAAAGCGATCGCTGCGGCGGCTGAAAAAGTGGCGCAAACCAAAATCGCCACCCACAAAGCCAGCAGCATTCAACTGGGTCAAAACAGCCACAAGCATCGAAATTTAATTGAAATCGATCGGGCAAACCTGTGGGTGGAGGAGCGATTGTTACTCAAAGAAATCGAGCTGCGCGTTTCGAGTGGCGATCGCCTTGCCATCAGCGGTCTTAACGGTTCGGGTAAATCTTGCTTGGTGAAAGCGATTCTCGGACTCGACTCGACACCCGCCTATTTCCAAGGTGGCGAGGTGCGAATTGCCAACATGCAAACGGTTTATCTAGACCAGAACTACGAGTTAGTCGATCGCACCCAAACCGTCCTCCAAAACCTGCAACGGATCGATCCGACCCTCAACTATCAATTATTGCGGCAACAACTCGGTCATTTTTTGTTTTTCAATGACGACGCGCACAAAGTCGCATCGGTTCTGAGCGGTGGAGAGTTAGCCAGATTAGCCATGGCGATGATTACTACTGCCAAAATCGATCTCTTGATTCTCGACGAACCCGTTAATAATTTGGACGTAACGACCATCGATCGAATGGTCGAAGCCCTCAACGAGTATCGCAGCGCGCTTTGGGTCGTCTCCCACGATCTAGATTTCCTCAGTCGCATTAATATTACGCGATCGTTTGCGATCGAACACCAAACGTTACAGCCAACGGTTTGTCTACCCGAGGATCGATCGCGCGATCGCCGCCATCTATTGACATGACATCCTCGTATTTGCCACCAACGATCGGCATTCAGGAATCGGCTGGCTCGATGGTTTCTGTTGGCGATCGACCTTTACCAACATACCAACGATACCAAGCGCTAGAACTGCGCATCGCCAACCACAATAGCAACATGGCAATTAATCCCCCTTGTTCCGGTGCGTCGAGGGCGAGGAAAACGAGGATAATACACAGAAAATCCTGAGCGAAAATCGCCCAAATTGGTAAACCGCGCAGGCGAAAAAACCAGCCGACTTGCACCAGTTGTAACACCAATGCCAGCAAACCCCCGATCGCACCCAACAACACCGACAGCCAATCGATAATTCCCATCGCGCGCGCCACCGCAATGCCGACAATCGTTCCGGCAACGGGGCTAAAGACGAGTTGAATCATGTGGACGATGCGCTGTCCGAGTAATTTTTTCGAGGCAAAGACTTCAAACAGCGACCAACTCACCAGTACCCCAACGACAACTTGGGGGGGAACTTGAGACAGCAAAGGGACATCGAACCAGAGATTACCTCGCAACAAACCAATTAGTAATAAAGGCAAACCAATCCTCAGTCCTGCCGCCGCAGATGCAGAGAGTACGGCTAGGATTTCAACCATGCAATTTAGTGAGACTTATTAATTAGACTTAATTTCGGTTCGATCGTCGAGTATTGAAATTAGTTGGGTCGGGAGAGTCAGACTCCC
>JAXHUC010000183.1:0-3773 GCA_034189805.1 Cyanobacteriota bacterium | reverse complement strand
CTCCCGTTCGGTAATTTTGCTAGGAGGTCGGCGAGTTTCAACCTCACTACTAGTTTAAACGTTCTGTTCCGGTTCGACCGCGCGAGCTTGGCGACGGCGAAGGGCAGCGCGCAAGACTCTCACGCGGTAGGGATCGGCATCTTTACGCCAACACACTCGATAGCCGCGCAGTTCGGCACAATGTTGGCTCAAACATTCCTGCCAACCCCGATAGCGGGCGATCGCCCCAAAATCGTCGAGCAGTCCCCAATTTTCTTCTTGTTGGGAGAGTTTGGCAAACTTTTCGTAGAGCGGGTAGTCGGGGGTCACCAGTTTTTCTTTGCGGTGCAAAATGGGGGGATTGTCGGAGGTGTCGCAATCGAAGTAGCGCACTTGCAAATCTCGCAAATCGATCTGCATGGCGGTGTGCAGAACGGGATGGGGTTCGGTGTCGAAGTCTCGATAGTAGAGATAGGAGATTTTGGGCGTGCGGGTGTGAATTTCGATGGCGTTGGCCCATTCCATCCGCCCGATGGTGCGACTGGCGCAGCCTTCGTAAACACGCAAGAACGGATCGAGATGCACCAGGGCGGAAATATGAACCAGCAGGGATTTGGGAGCGAGCAAGCCGATGGGACTCTCTTGGCACAATTGAGCGATGTAAGTCAGATCTCCCACGCTAAAGAGCATATCTTCTGCTTCGATTAAAGCCTGTTTGAGACTGCCGAAGAGGGCTTTAATATCCTGTTGGACGGGGGGCGTAAATTGCTTGAGTTGGGGGCGGCGGCCGAAGTGAGTCAGGGCGAGGTAGATGAGTAAATCCTGGCGGCGTTTTTCGGCGATCGCTTCCCAGGCTTCGGGTTCCGTGGCTTGCAAGATGAGTTTGAAAGCCCGACGAAAAGACCCAAATTCAGCGAGGATTTCCGGATGTCGATCCAGTTCTCCTTTGACGGGCAATCGTCCCCGTTCTCCCACGAATTCCATCAGGGGGGCGAGGATTTCTCGATCGTCTTCAAAACTGCGGCTGGGTTTGCGAACTTTCGGGGCGCTGGTGCGCGATCGAAATCTAGACGCTCGGAAGGTTTCGGCACTCGACTCGTCGCGAAAGACCAAGTAAATTCCCAAAGCAACGGGAATGGCTTCGCGATCGAGTACCCCCTCGATATACAGCTTGAGTTCTTCTTGTTCGTAGTATTTTTGGAAGGTACGGCGACGGGTAATCACCCCATCTCCAAACACCACTTGTCCGCGATCGCGATCGGCCACCGCCACCTGCGCCGAAACGATCAGGACTCGCCCGGTTAAATCCCAGGCGGCAATCAGGGCATCTCGCCGTTCCCCCGTATCTTCGATGACGTTAATCACGTAGCCGAGGTTGACGATATCCGCCTGCCGTTTCACTACGTCTGGGGCGTAGTAGGGGTCCCAACCCGTACTCTTGTATCCGCGTTTGCTGATGCGCCGCACGTCTCCCCCGTAGCCGCAACCGTAATCGAAAAAGGTGTTGCCGGGTGCGAACAAACCCGCTTCGAGGGTCAGACGCACCGGACGGGAGAGTTCTCTGCGATCGAGGGCCGCGCGGTGACGCTCGATTTTGGGGAGGACGGGATTTCCGGAGGCATCCTGGCAGCGAACCAGTTGATGCTCTTGAATCTCTACTCCGGCATCGTGCAAACACCGCACCCAGTTCTCCCGCGTGCCGATACTCTTAGGATTGTCTAGAAGGCCGCAGAGTTCTTCTTGGTGAGTGAGTTGGGCGAAGGTCTCGTAGTGGGGATAGTTGGGAGTGACGAAGGTTTCTTTGCGGTGCAAGACGGGCGGATTATCGGAGGTTTGGTAATCTCGATAGCTGACTTGCCCGGTGCTGAGTTCGACTCGGATGCTGCAATGAAGTTCGGGATGGGGATCGAGATCGAATTCCGGGTAGAACAGGTAGGAAACTTTCGAGAGTTCGTAACCGAATTTGACGATTGTCGCCCCTTCGATCCCCCCAAGTAAAAAACGGGCGCGGGCTTCGTAAAGCCGTAGCAGCGGCTCTAGGGTTTCGAGGGCGCTGTGGTGAATGTAGAGCGCTCCGGGCAGTTTTTTGCCGATCGGACTACTTTGGCAAGATCGGGAAATCGCCAGGGGATCGATCGCCTCTTGGAGCTGTTGCCAGATCGTCTGGGTCGATGGGGCCGGTTCGACAAAAATTCCAGCTTTTCGAGCCAGTTCGATCGCCTCGCTCAACGCGCGATCGGTTGTTGCGTTCACCAGACTAGAGACGGCAACCATCGTCAGACTTTACACCCTTGAAGATTGAAGATACCAATATTATTCGATTTACCACGAAACGTCGATCGTATTTTGAAAAGTCTGTTTTTTTTAACGAATGGTTAAAATCATCGGCGAGCAACCCATAGCTCGACCAATTTGTCAATCGAGCAATCGAATGAAATATAGTTTTTGAGCTTCCAGATTCTGCTGGGTGTGTTCGCGCCGTATCGAGATCGGTTTTTATACGACGATCGAGACAAAATCTACCAAAAACTTGACTAACTCGGGCTTGCTTCTAGAACTTTCGCAACCGAACCCTCAACAAATCCAACTCGATCGAATATCAGTGCATTCCCTATTTGCGAATTGGCTGACTGACCATCATTACAATTCTTCAGACTCGGAAAACGTTTTCAACTTTGAATCGAGTCGATTTCAAGCGCTACACAAATATTTTCGAGGAGAAGCGATTTCGTGATTCTGGTTTGCCTCTACCTAAAGATAGAGATTTAAAATCTAGAAGAGTATGTTTTATTTTTCAACACTCTCTTCCTCGAGGTAGATGCAGGTTGTGACAATTTCAAGATTCAATGATACTCATGAAATTTAAAAAGTTAGGGACTAACTACTGATGAAAACATCAAATTCTAAAATGTCGATCGAACGAGCAATAAAACGTTTTAGAGGAATGTTACATTGTTTGCTTGCTGCTGCCATCATTTGGGTGGGAACGAGCATCCCCTTAATGTCTTACACTCAGGCTGAAGCGCTTCAAATATCGCCACAGTTGATGACGGTTGATTCTGTTGAAAATGCCATCGAAGAACTCGATGAAAAAGTCAAGTCGGAATTAGACGAGGCGGCTGGTGCGGGTACGAGCGATCGCCTTGAGGGTAAAGTCGATCGAGTTTCCGGTAAAGTCAAACGGGATATCGGTCGAGTAAGCGGAGAAACTGAAGGCGCGCTGCAACAAGCTCGCGGTAAAGCCAAAGAAGATATCGGTCGAACGAAAAATGCGATCGACGACGCGGCGGATGAAGTTCAAGAATCAAGTGAAGGTTTTTTTAGCGGCATCAAGAACTTTTTTGATTGATAGAGTATCAGTTTGAAAAAGCTGTTCTATGTGTTCAAACTTGCGGTAAATTCAACAAGCTTTAACCCGTAAAATTCTTACCATCTAGTTTTTGGAGGACTATTTCAATGACATTTCTATCTAAATTCATTTCTACTCGTTTTCTTCTCTCTATTTTTGCTTTTGCGTTAATGCTATTCACCAATGCCCTCCCTGCAATGGCATTTGGAGAGATGACGAGTAAGCCCAGTGATGGTGTGACTTCGTTAGATAGCATCCAACAAAAGTCAAAAGATGTTACGAAGTCCGATCCTCGCTCGGAAAAAGAGATGAAAAATGACGCTCCTGGCGGTCTCAATCGAGTTCAAGGAGCGGCCGATCGGGAGAAAATGATTAAACCCGAAGATGCTAAAAATATTGAAACCCCGACCGATCGCATCGAAAACTTTTTAGAAGAGGCATTAGA
>JAXHUC010000182.1:0-11322 GCA_034189805.1 Cyanobacteriota bacterium | reverse complement strand
ATTGATGGTAAATGGTAGATAAACCTTGCATAGAAAATTCTCGATCGAAGGTGAGGTTCGTATCGCCATTTGAGTAAAATGGCGACGCGATAACTGTAGAATTTAGTCATGCCAAAACTTTGAATTTTTGGCTTGCAGATAGAAGTTGTCCCACCCTGAATCCAAGTGCTTTCATAGTCAATCTCTCGATCGTGTCGAGATTGCTTCGAGAGATTCAAATTCTAAACACCCTACTATCGGTTTAGGTCTGTCATCAAGCAGCTACGAGTTCCAGATAGACTATAAATGCACGATTCGTTGATGCGTTGTCATTGAATATTACCTAAATCTTTAGCCCACAAAAGTTTCAAGACAAAAGTCTCAGATGAATCTCGATCGCAAAACGATACCTTACCCAGCGACTCTCCAGATTAAAGATCCGCTATTAGCATGAGGTAACTGGGCTAGCTTAATTAAGTCTAAACTCTTCTTTCTCGATAGTTGTATTTAAGAAATAGTGAAAATAAAGTTAACAATTTATTAAAATACAACCGAGACGTAGGGAAAGAATTTTTTTCTCATCATTTGCCTTAAAACAAAGGTCAAGATTTGATGAACTTACTATTAATGGTACTCAATATTCAGGAAAAAGTTTAACAATCGTTTCTTGAGATTGTTATTATTTATTATACTAAATTAATATTAATCAGTAAAGTTAGTACAAACCCCTTCCTTCGACAATATCCACAAAATACTGCCACGAACGGCTGAAATGAAAGGCTTACAACCATTTTCGAGTGCGTGGCAATATTTCTCAATATATGCGAGTTGATGGGGTAAATTGCGCACTATCAGCAAGACTGATTTTGTCGCCAGTGGCGTTCGAGTTCCTCGTCGAGACTGGTATGAGACATGCAACGAGAAATTCAACAGTGTACTCGATCCAATGGCAACTCCTGACAACTGCGCATCGGCATCAGTACTGGCAGTCCCGTTATCGGGGTTATCGGCAGGCAGAAATTCGCTGACGATATTTGGGGAAATGATGTTACGGCAGTCGCCATTACGATTAGGACACTTTGACCGATCTTACTGAAGTCTTTTTCCCCCAGCTTCCCCCGCTCCCCCAACGGTCGGCATTCCCTTGCTAGGTTGGCGTTCCCTTGCGTCTTGCGCCGACGCGGGGTCCGACCGCAGCTCACCTTCACCGATGTCCTTATTAAATTGGCGGTTGCTATAACTCGCCTCGTGAATGCAATCCCACAAGGACTCCGGACGCATTCAAGTGAGTGCTGCCACTGACGATCGCCTAGGAGATCGAGATCGATGGGAAAAACGCGGCGAAATCGACCTCAAAAGTAATGGGACAAAGATAACCTATTGGCTGCTCGATCGCCAGATATAAAATAAGCGTTCGCCGGTAGGAACGCTTCGTTTGGGGAGTTATTTTTCCTGACCGAAGGTATCTTTGAGTACCGTCCGGGCAGCTAGGTGGTTGCGGGTCGTGGTGAGAATTTCGGCTTCGCGTTCGAGTCGCTCGAAGGTATCTTGCATTTCCAACAGCGCTTGCTGCTCGGTGGCAACGCCATAAAGATTGCCGGCTACCCAATAGGATAGCTCGGTGGGCAAGTCGGGAATATCGTCGGGGAGTTCGATGGGTCGATCCATTAATTTTGCCGAGAGACGAACCACATCTTTGAGCAGTCGTTCGACGTTACTCGCAAGAGACTTCAAATCGTCCTCGGTCGGGCGATCTTCGATCCACTCGACCAGACCGACGTAGTAAGGTTTTTCGCGGACGTATTCAAGGACGCGGAATCGCTGCTGTCCCAAGGTCCAAATTTTCATGCGATCGTCTGGCAGGCGCTGGTGTTGGATGACTTCCGCACAGCACCCAACCGACGATGCTTCTCCGTTTTCTGGGTTTAACATCAGTACCCCAAAACGACGATCGCTTTTTAAAACGGTGTTCATCATCATCCGGTAGCGAAACTCGAAAATATGCAGGGGAAGAGGTCTACCGGGAAAGAGAACGACCTCTGGTAAAGGAAACAGAGGTAGTTCGCGAACGGCGATTGAAGATGGTGGGGTGGCCATTATCCCTTTGAAGTAACTGTAGTAACTGGGTTTCTTTACTTACTTTAACGGATTTAGCCCGAACAATTCTACGTTGCGCCAGGATACTAGAGCTTAACTTCGATATCGACTCCAGCGGGAAGGTCGAGCTTCATCAGCGCGTCGATGGTTTTGGAGGAGGGTTGATAGATATCGATAATCCGCCGGTGAGTGCGGGTTTCAAAATGCTCTCGCGAGTCTTTATCGATGTGGGGCGAGCGTAGCAGGCAGTAAACGCGGCGCTTGGTGGGGAGGGGAATCGGACCGATCGCGGTGGCACTGGTGCGGTTGGCCGTATCGACGATCTTTTCACAGGAGGTGTCGAGCAAACGGCGATCGAAGGCTTTGAGTCGGATGCGGATTTTTTGCTGCTGGATGGTAGCCATAAGTGTTCGATTTTCGAGGTTCGGTTGAGTATTTAAACGATAGAGAAGGATCGGGACGCACTATTTAAGATAAGTGCGTCCCGATATGAGATAGAGCGATTGCCCTCTCGGACGGTCTACTTAACGATTTTGGAGACGACACCCGCTCCCACGGTGCGTCCGCCTTCTCGAATGGCAAATCGCATACCTTGTTCGATCGCCACCGGGCAAATCAATTCCACGGTCATCTTAATCCGGTCTCCGGGCATGACCATGTCGGCCGCGCTACCGTCATCGGCAGTAAATTCGGCGATGGTTCCGGTCACATCCGTCGTCCGGACGTAGAACTGAGGCCGGTAGCCGGGGAAGAAGGGGGTGTGCCGTCCGCCTTCTTCTTTTTTCAAGATATAGACTTCCGATTCAAACTTAGTGTGAGGATTGATCGAACCCGGCTTGGCGAGTACCATTCCCCGCTCGATTTGCTCTTTTTGAACCCCCCGAAGCAGAACGCCGACGTTATCTCCGGCCATCCCTTCGTCGAGGGTCTTCTGGAACATTTCTACACCGGTAACGGTGGTGCTGCGGGTATCTTTAATCCCCACAATTTCCACGGTTTCGCCCACTTTGACTTTACCGCGCTCGATCCGTCCGGTGGCGACGGTTCCCCGACCGGTGATCGAGAAGACATCTTCAACGGCCATCAAGAAGGGTTTATCGATTTCCCGCTCGGGGGTAGGGATGTAGCCATCGACTTCATCCATCAGCGCTAAGACCTTATCGACCCAAGGATCGTCACCCTTAGCAATACCGGTGTTTGCCGTGAGAGCTTCAACGGCTTTGAGGGCCGAACCGCTGACCATGGGGATATCGTCGCCGGGGAAGTCGTAATCGCTCAGCAGCTCGCGAACTTCCAATTCCACCAACTCCAGGAGTTCTTCGTCGTCCACCTGGTCTTGCTTGTTCAAGAAGACCACCAGGTTGGGAACTCCCACCTGTTTGGCGAGCAGAATGTGTTCGCGGGTTTGCGGCATGGGACCGTCAGCGGCAGACACCACCAGAATCGCACCATCCATTTGGGCGGCACCGGTAATCATGTTCTTCACGTAGTCTGCGTGACCGGGGCAGTCCACGTGAGCGTAGTGGCGGCCGTCGGTTTCGTATTCAACGTGGGCGGTGTTGATGGTAATCCCCCGTTGCTTTTCTTCCGGGGCGGCATCGATCTCGTCGTACTTTCTGACTTGAGCTTTACCCTGAGCTGCTAGCGCCATCGTAATTGCGGCAGTGAGCGTGGTTTTGCCGTGGTCTACGTGACCGATCGTGCCAATGTTTGCGTGGTCTTTGTTGCGTTCGAACTTTGCGCGTGCCATGAATGATGTTCCTTAGTTGTTTTTATGCGTTCCCTTTGTTTTTAGCGATGATGGTTTCAGCCACGCTGCGAGGAACCTCTTCGTAGTGGCTGAACTCCATGGAGAAGATACCACGACCTTGGGTCTTCGATCGGATGTCGGTGGCATAACCGAACATTTCCGCCAGGGGAACCTTGGCAGTCACTTTCGCCAAACCCTGGTCGGTATCTTGACCTTCGATTTGACCCCGACGGGAGTTGAGGTCGCCGATGACGTTACCGATGAAGTCTTCGGGGACTTCGGCTTCGACTTTCATCATCGGTTCGAGCAAAACTGGCGATGCTTTCATCACGGCCGATTTAATCGCCATGGAGCCAGCAATCTTAAATGCCATTTCGTTGGAGTCAACGTCGTGGTAGGAGCCGTCCACCAAAGTCGCTTTGACATCAATCAGGGGATAACCTGCAAGGATACCAGATTCGCAGGCTTCTTTCATCCCTGCTTCTGCCGGGCCGATATATTCTCTGGGGACCGAACCGCCGACGATCTTGGAGACGAACTCGAATCCAGTACCGACATCGCCCGGTTCGAGGTTGATCACAACGTGACCGTACTGTCCTTTACCGCCACTTTGACGGACGAACTTGCCTTCAGCTTGGACGCTCTTGCGAACGGTTTCGCGGTAGGCCACTTGAGGCGCACCCACTTCTGCTTCCACTTTGAATTCTCGCAGCATTCGATCGACGAGAATTTCTAAGTGTAATTCTCCCATCCCGGCAATCACCGTTTGGTTGGTCTCCGAGTCGATACTGACTCGGAAGGTGGGATCTTCTTCGGAGAGGGCTTGAAGGGCTTTGGAGAGCTTCTCCATGTCCGCTTTGGTTTTGGGTTCGACGGCGACCGAAATCACCGGTTCGGGGATGAACAGGGATTCGAGGATAATCGGCGAATCTTCCGGACAGATGGTGTCGCCGGTTAGGGTATCCTTAAGACCCAATGCCGCACCGAGATCTCCCGCGCGCATCTCGTCTACCTCAATGCGATCGTCGGCCTTCATGATAATCAAGCGAGAGACGCGCTCTTTCTTGTCTTTGGTGGAGTTGAGGACGTAGCTGCCCTTCTTGAGAACTCCCGAGTAAACTCGAATGAAGGTCAAGCGACCGTAGGGATCGGACATGACTTTAAAAGCCAGAGCCGAGAGGGGCGCTTCGTCGTCTGCGGGACGCTCGGCTGTTTCGCCATCGGGGAGGGTTCCCTGAATCGCTGGAACGTCGATGGGAGCGGGCAGGTACTCGACGACTGCATCGAGCAGGAGCTGAACCCCTTTGTTTTTAAAAGCCGAACCGCACAGCATGGGAACCACCGTTCCATCAATGGTTCCTTTGCGCAGGGTGGTGAGGATTTCCGCTTCGGAGATTTCCTCCCCTTCGAGGTATTTCTCCATCAGGGCATCGTCGGCCTCCGCCACGGATTCGATGAGCTTCTCCCGATACTCTTCGGCTGCCTCTGTCACATCTTCGGGGATATCCGTTTCTTGAATGTCGGTTCCCTGGTCGTTGGTGTAGATAAAGGCTTTCATCTTCACCAAATCGACGATGCCTCTGAACTCGGCTTCACTACCGATGGGAATTTGAATCGGAGCGGCATTCGCCCGCAGGCGATCGCGCACTTGCTCGTACACTTTAAAGAAGTTCGCCCCGGTGCGATCCATCTTGTTGACGAAGACGATGCGCGGCACTTGATAGCGATCGGCTTGCCGCCACACCGTTTCTGACTGGGGCTGCACGCCACCGACGGAGCAGAAAACGGCGATCACCCCATCGAGAACCCGCATGGAACGCTCCACCTCAATGGTGAAGTCCACGTGACCGGGGGTGTCGATAATATTAATTTGGTGGTCTTTCCAATTGGTACTGATCGCAGCGGCAGTGATGGTAATTCCCCGCTCCCGTTCCTGAGCCATCCAGTCTGTTACAGCCGTTCCTTCATGGACTTCTCCCATTTTGTGAACGATGCCAGAATAGAACAGAATGCGCTCTGTCGTGGTGGTTTTTCCAGCATCAATGTGTGCTGCGATGCCGATATTACGTACTCGCTCGAGCGGGACTGTTCGTGCCACAGTTACCTCCTTATTTTTCTGCCGCTGTTGATGTTTTGATGGATTTTGTTTCCAAGCGTCCTTAAGTCGATCGGGAACAGACAGCTTGCAAAGATGTTTGCAATACCGTTTATTGATGTACTGCTAAGTTGACAGTACTGTTTTGTCAACTTGCACATCACGCTTCTTATTACATCTTAATATTATTTAAGAGATTTATTTGCTTTCGAGATAAATAACTAGGTTCTTACCCGAAATTAGGAAGATTCGAGCGCTCTCTCGAGTGGAGGAGAGAGCCTTCTCAAACATTAGTAGCGATAGTGAGCAAATGCTTTATTCGCTTCAGCCATCCGGTGAGTTTCTTCGCGCTTGCGAATGGTATTTCCCGTTTCGTTGGCCGCATCCATTAGCTCGTTGGCGAGTTTCATTTCCATCGTCCGTCCCCCGCGCTGTCGGGAGGCTCGAATCAGCCAGCGAAGTGCTAGTGCCGTACCGCGTTCGGAACGAACTTCCATCGGCACTTGATAGGTTGCCCCACCCACCCGACGGGCTTTAACTTCAACTAAAGGCGTGGCATTGCGAATTGCTTTTTCAAACAATTCTAAGGGTTCACCTCCAGTGCGCTCTTCAATCAATTTCATCGCCCCATAGACGATTCGAGACGCTAAAGATTTTTTCCCTTGGCGCATGACCCGTCGGATCATCATGCTAACCAATCGGCTGTTATAAACCGAATCAGGAGGAACGGGACGTTTTTGAACGACGCGACGACGAGACATAGTGCGATATTACAACCTTAAAACTTCAATGGATCGATCGTTTCAAACGCTTGAACTTCGTCAGAGCGTTTGACAATCGCGCTCTGTGAAGAAGGTAAGAAATCTTCAAGGAACAAGCTTATTTCGGCCGCTTGGCACCGTACTTCGATCGACCTTGGCGACGATCTTTCACTCCGGCCGTATCTAACGTGCCGCGAACGATATGATACCGAACTCCAGGTAAATCTTTAACCCGACCGCCCCGCAGCATCACCACAGAGTGTTCCTGTAAATTGTGACCGATTCCGGGAATGTAAGCGGTCACTTCAAAGCCCGAAGTCAAGCGAACCCGCGCCACTTTTCGCAGGGCTGAGTTAGGCTTTTTAGGGGTTGTCGTATAAACCCGAGTGCAAACGCCTCGACGCTGAGGACAACTTTTGAGAGCTGGCGATTTGGTCTTCTTTTGCGCTTTCTTGCGCTCGCTGCGGATGAGCTGCTGGATGGTGGGCATATAGAGTAGTGCGTTAAGCCAGTTTGATTTTGATATGCAGTATATGCAAACAGTAGATCATAATATCAATATAGAAAACCCCTGTCAATCACCGAATTCGAGCCGATTTGCCCCGCTTTCAATGCAACCCCTTCCCCGTAACCATCGCGATCCAAATTGAAGATTAATATTAGTTCGCGATCGGATTGTTTCGGGAGCGGATGGGGAATGAAGTTTCCTCCTCATCAGCTAAGAGATTTACCCTGGTGTTGTACGCCCGTTCCCCATCCGAGAAATGGGTATTTCTAGGCTTAAACCGTACCTGACATTAAATTGAGAAATTAAGACGCGATCCGCGATACCGACCTCAAGCGCGCGACATTCTACAAACTTCAATCCATGAATCTCAATCAACTTCTCCTGTGGATGGTTTGCCTCTCAAGTGCGGCGTTGCTCGCGCGATCGAGCCGTTCCCCCCAAGAAACCGCTCGGGGATGGTCGATCGTCTCGATCGCGATTTTGGCGATCGCCGGTCTGACTTTTTACTGGGTCCCAGCTTGGGCCGGATGGATTAGCGGCAGTCTGTGGGCGTTGCTGGTTATCGTGCCGATTGTCGGTCTGAGGCGATCGAACCGACTCTGCTTTGGGGAACGTTACGATCGAGCCAGCCAATGGGCAAAAGTTTTGGCGTGGTTGCATCCAACCGATGGTTGGGTCGAACGGGTCGAACTGCTGCGGGCGAAAGCCACGGCTCAACGAGGGGATTTTGCGACCGCCCACCAGATTCTCGAGCGCTATCGAACGCTTCCCACCCGGATCGGTCGGAGTGCCACGGCTGCTGGATATGCGATCGAAGCCAATTGGAATGCCCTACTCGACTGGTTGCGCCACAGCGTTTCGCCAAAAGCGAGGGCGAACAATTGGGAACTCACCCACGATTACCTGCGCGCTTTAGGGGAAACGGGAGACTTGAACGGGTTGCTCGAAGAAGCGATGCGCTTTGAACTCAAGGCAAGTCGATCGCAATTGACCCCCGATGACCTATTTCAGCTCGATCGGATGCGACTCTACTGCTGGGCATTTTGCGGTCGAGTCGATCGGGTTCAAACAATTTTGAATAGCGCCTCGAAACTCTATCCTCCTCAAACTCGCGCGTTCTGGCTGGCCACCGCTTGCATGGCAGCAGGTGGAGAGGATGCGGCGGCGGCAACACAGCAACTCGTCGGACTCAAAGAAAGGGCAAACGGACTGCTGCAAAGGGCGATCGCCTGGCGTTTATCCGTCCCTTTAGCCGCTCCGCAACAGGTTCTGCAACCTTCGTCACAAGGGATTTTAGAGTACTGGGAAACTCGACAAGAGTCTTCCACCACCGATCGAATTCGGGCAAGCCAACGTATCCCATGGGCAACCTACAGCGCGATCGCCGTCAATGCGATCCTATTTGCCGTGGAAACGCTCCTTGGCGGCAGCCAGAACAATCAAGTGCTCTATCGGTTGGGCGCACTCGTTCCCGAAGTGGTGTGGGCTGGGGAATGGTGGCGATTGTTGAGTGCGACGTTCTTGCATTTTGGCATCGCCCACCTCGGGATGAATATGCTGGGGCTGTATATTCTCGGCATCTACGTCGAAGTGGCACTCGGGGTCTGGAGATATCTCGCGCTCTACCTCGTTAGCGGGACCGGATCGATGCTGGCAACGACGATTTTAAGTCTCTGGCTCGAACCGGATGCGGGGGTCCGACTGGTGGTGGGTGCATCGGGAGCGGTGATGGGTTTAATTGGGGCGATCGCGGCAATTTTATTGCGGGGGTGGCGGCAGAAAAAAGTACGGGCCGATCGCGATCGATTGCGCGCGATTTTACTCATTGTTGGTTTGCAAACCATTTTCGATTTGATGAATCCGCAAATCTGTTTTGTCTGTCACGCCTCGGGACTCATTCTTGGATTCGTGACCTGTAGTTTCTTCTTCTGGGTCGAAGGAATTCGCAATCGCGATCGTTAGACTTTTGACGTTCGATGAAAGGCTTGACAAACGAGCGATCCTAACTTTTTACTAATGTCCGTACCAATACTTCTACCAACCGATCGAGATGGGCGGGTTCGTGGGTAGCCATTACTGTCAACCGCAGGCGACTGGTGGGAACGGTGGGAGGACGCACGGCGGAAGCAAAAATACCCGATTCTTGTAATTGTTTCCCGGCAGCGACAACGCGGGCGGGATCGTCGAGGGGCAAGCAAACGATCGGCGATTGGGACGGGAGTGGCGAAATGGGTAAATGTCGATCGAGCAACTGGTGCAAATAGGTGACGTTTTGCCAGAGTCGTTCCCGGCGTTGGGGTTCTCGAGTCACGATCGCGATCGCTTCTCGGGCGGCGGCCGTATCTGCTGGAGATAATCCGGTCGTATAAATCCAACTCGAAGCACGATTTCGCAAGAAGTCGATCGATTTTTCCGAACCAGCGACGTAACCCCCCAAACTCCCCAAGGCCTTACTGAGAGTTCCCATTTGAATTAAAGGGCGATCGCTCTGACCAAAATGCTCGACGCATCCGGCCCCCGTCGCCCCCATTACCCCCGTCGCGTGGGCTTCATCGACGAGTAGCATACACTCGAAAGTCTCAGCCAGATCGAGCAGGTCGGGTAGCGGACACAAATCCCCATCCATACTGAAAACGCTGTCGGTGAGAATTAACGCCCGTCGGTGCTGGTGCCGGTGCCGTTCGAGTTGGCGGTGCAAATCGGTAATATCGCAATGGTCGTACTCTACTACCGTTGCCCCGGAAAGAATCGCCCCGTTTTTGAGGCTGGCATGATTGTAGCGATCGCTCAAAATTAAATCCCGCTTACCGACGATTGCCGCGATCGTTCCCAAATTTGCCAGATAGCCCGACCCGAAGACCAGCGCGTCTTCCGTCCCTTTGAGACGAGCGATCGCCGTTTCTAAATCTCGATGCAGTTGCCGATGTCCGCTGAGCAATCGAGATCCGGTACTCCCCGTCCCAAATGCCTGGGTTGCCTCAACTGCCGCGCGAATCAGGCGATCGTCTCCGGTTAAGCCTAAATAATCGTTACTGGCAAAATTAAGCAGCGATCGCCCATCCACCTTAACTACCGGACCGGGAAGCGTTTCTATAGTTTGGGGCGATCGATACCAGTTGGCTTTGTGGATGGCAGCAAGGGATTTATCGATCCAGGCGTAAACCATGGGGAATGGGGAACGGGGTGTGGGGTGTAGGGAAAGTTTATTTTCAAGGGTTGGCGATCGATTGTCAATTCAAATAGATCGGGGGTTGAGAAGCGATCGGGTATTCTTACTCATCGACAACTCATAATCATTATGAGTACAATTTGGGAACAAGAAAATATTTTGACAAACACTCAACCCTTTCCATCGCATCTATGGCTACTATTACTCAACGTCGTCCCCAAAATGTCGAAGGCGATTTCTACGTCGATCGCACCTGTATCGATTGCGATACCTGCCGCTGGGTTGCGCCGGAGGTCTTCAATCGGCAAGGAGACAAATCCGCCGTTCACCGCCAACCCACCGACGAAGCCGAACGCCTTAAAGCCATGCAAGCCCTTTTAGCTTGTCCCACCGCCTCCATCGGTACGATCGATAAACCCAAAGATATCAAAACCGCCCAGCACAGTTTCCCCATTCCCGTCACCGAGAACGTCTACTATTGCGGCTATCATTCCGAAGCCTCCTACGGTGCGGCCAGTTATCTGGTCGTTCGACCCGAGGGCAATATTTTGGTGGATTCTCCCCGGTTTGCCCCGCCACTGGTCAAGCAAATCGAAGAACTCGGCGGCGTGCGTTACCTGTATCTCACCCATCGAGATGATGTCGCCGACCACCGCAAGTTTCACGATCGCTTCGGCTGCGATCGCCTGTTGCATACCGACGATATCACCGCTGCCACCCAGGATGTCGAAATTCCCCTATCCGGTACCGAGGCGATCGAATTTGCCCCGGATTTGCGGATTATACCCGTCCCCGGTCACACCAAAGGTCATACCGTATTGCTGTATGCCGATCGAGTTTTGTTTACCGGAGACCACCTCGCCTGGTCTTCTCACCTGAACCACCTGGTGGGATTCAATCGCTTTTGCTGGTACTCTTGGCCCGAGCAAGTCAAATCGATGCGCAAACTCCACCAATACTCCT
>JAXHUC010000181.1:0-11467 GCA_034189805.1 Cyanobacteriota bacterium | reverse complement strand
CTAACTAATTTTAAATTCATCAGATTGGAGATGAACTGATGCAGTTTGAGTCGCTTGGAAATAAGCTTCCGTTGCTTCTTTTAATTTTCCTTGCGCTTGTAAAATGTCGCCGATTTTATGATGAATTTCCCAAGTTGAATTATCGAATTTTAAGGCAGTTTCATAACAACCGATCGCCCGCTCTAGCTGTCCTTGAATCACGCAAACATCACCTAATCTATCGTGCGCCCGAGCTAACTTCGGTGCGAGGCGAACGACGCGCTGGTAAATCGTTCCCGCTTGTTGCCATTCCTGTCGATCGAAATAGCAATTTCCCAAATTCAGATAGGATTTTGCCAACTTCGGTTGGAGAACGATCGCTTTTTGATAGTGCCGATCTGCCTCTTCTAAATTTCCCAGTCCGATTAAAGACTCTCCGGCAATGTGATAGGCGGCCCAGGCTTTCGGCTGCATTTGAATGACTTGTTTGCACAGTCCGATCGCCCCTTTGAAATTTCCGCCCTGGCATTGAGTCTGGGCTTGTTGGAGCATCTGTTCGATCGAACGACCTGGAGGAGTTCCGACTGGATCGGGCTGGGTTCGTGTTTGTTGTAACGGTGGTCGTACCTGTAGCATTCCAGATTCGAGGCGATCTAAATTCCCAGAATTTTCCCCTTGCGCGCGGGGGGTTTTCGGTTCTAGGTTCGCCCGATTCCCAGACATTGAGTTGTTATCGAGATAGTCGGATTGCGGGTTGGTTGTCGAGGTCGGTGCAGGTTCGATCTGTCCGGCAAGCAGCGGAGTCATGCCCAAATTGCTTTGCGCGGCAACCCCGGTTTTCTCTGGCAAGGCTCGCAGTTCGTCCCCGCCAGACGTGCGTTCGAGGACAGCTTCAAATGCAGTTTCGAGATTGCGGTAAATGGTTTGGGCAACGGCTGGATTGGTTTTGAGGGCTTCCTGGTAGCAGTTCAGGGCCCGATCGAGTTGCTGGTAGCGCAGTAACACATCCCCCATCCCCACGAACCCTCGGGCAACATGTTGGGGAGATGCGAGTGCCGATGAAGTCTCGGAGAATGCATCAAGTCGATCGTTGCCAATCCCGCTTCCCTTCTGAGCGAGTGCATTTTGGAGCGAAGTTTCTAAATTGTTGTAAACCGCATCTGTCATTTGAGGCGTGGCATCGATCGCCTGACGGTAGCAATGCATGGCGCGATGGATTTCTTGGTGTTTGAGTAAGGTATTGCCCAAGTCGAGGTATTCCTGACTCAAAGAACGATTGGAGGGCGTTTCGAGCGATCGCTCTGGTGCAGAACCGAGTAACATGCCGATCCGCGTGCCAATTGCCGCACCCATACCAAACAACCATTTTCCCAAACCGGAACCTTCCTCAGCCGGAGTACCCCGATCGATTTCAACCCGAGAGACGGGTTCGGGATGGGTTGGAGGCTGCTGGGAATTTCGCGTTCCCTCGGGAGTGGGAATAGGTAAAGTCGGAGTTTGACTGGGAACGATCGCTGTTTCTCGGGCGATCTGAGTTGAGGGGTTGGTTGAGGGGTTGACGGCAGGATTTAAAGATAATGCTTCAGATGAAACTTGATGGGTCGAACTAGAATTTGTCAGCCCCAGTTTGACCGCCATCCGATAATATTGGGTCGCTTCGACAAATCGTCCCTGGCGAGTTAGAGCTT
Source organism: Cyanobacteriota bacterium (assembly GCA_034189805.1). Classification (GTDB taxonomy): domain Bacteria; phylum Cyanobacteriota; class Cyanobacteriia; order Cyanobacteriales; family Geitlerinemataceae; genus Zarconia. The sequence goes on along the minus strand of JAXHUC010000181.1, from coordinate 9,800 downwards.
CTGCTAGGTTTTGGTGCGCTCCAAATAACTGAGGATTTAATTCTAACGCTCGACGGTAGCAGGAAATCGCTTGGGTTAACTGATTTTCTTGTAAAAGAGTATTTCCCAAGTTCAAATGGTCTTCAGCCCGACCGAGTTTCGGATCTAATTCGTAGGCTCGATACAAACAATCAGCAGACGATCGAGGACTTCCCACCTTCAGCCATACTTTGGATAAATGATGGTACGCGCCGGCAAAGTTCGGTCGAACTTCAATTGCTTTTTGGTAATACTCGATCGCCGGCTTCCACTGTTGCTGCTGAAATAGTACGTTACCGATATTAGCATAGGCTTCTGCATACAGCGGCTGAATTTGAATGGCTTTCTCGTACCAGCACTTTGCCTCTTCTAACTGACCGTTCGCTCGCAAGGCATTGCCCAAAATTTTATAGGCTGGAGCTAAATTCGAATCGGCTTTAATGGCTTGTTTGCTGACTTCGATCGCTTCAGTAAATTTCTTTTGGGAAAGTAATTGTTCGGCTTGTTTTTGATACTCGAGTGCCAAGGGGTTTGAATTGTTATTTGAATTTTCGTTTAAACCTGCTTGAGGATTGGTTTGAGGACTTGTTTCTAAACCTGTTTCTAAGTCTAGTTTAAAATCTTCTTTCGAGCCGATCGAAGATAAAGAATTCGGAAGTCGATCGGCTTTGACCAAAGGAGTTGTAGAGTTTTTGAGTTGTGTAGAGGGTAAGGTTTGCATGACACCAAGTTTATTGAAAATTTGCTCGAGGATATGAGGCCTGAAGTAAATATCTGCGGCTAAAGCGCTCGGATACATTAAATCTCGTAAAAAGTGGCTCGGTAATACTTCGCCAATGACATAAAAATGCTGTAGGTTGAGATGCTGGCTAATGGCTCTAAAATAATGGCGAATATAGTGCGGAGAAGTTAGCTCTATAATTTGAGTCTGGGGTTGACAAAAAACAATATTTGTGAGTCCGCTACCGTGGGGAGCAATAATGATTTTTGCTCGATGAAATAAAAGAACTTGCTCGAAAAACGACATCGTTTCTAAGGCAAAGGCGACAAATCCTTGCTCTTGAAGTCGATCGACTACTTCATCTTCATTGAAAAGATGGCGGTATTTCGCCTGGGCGCGACGAATATAAATTCGCTCTGGAAAGAGGTAGCGAGTCTCTTGAAGTTGGGAAAGAGCGGTCGGTAAAAAAGTCTGTCGGAGAAAGTCGATCGATCGAGGAGAAAGCCAACCTAAATATCCAGCAAAAGACGGAATAATTAGCTGTCGGGCTTTGATGTGAGCGTGGCGATCGCTCTCAATAATTTTCTCCGGTGGAATCCCCAGTTGAGCTAGGGTTTCTTTTTGGAAAGGCTGCTGACATTGATTGACGAGAAACTTGTCAATTTTGTTCCAATCGATGCCACTGCGGCGCAAAATTTCCACCCGAGGCAAAATATCGATCGTCCAGTGAAAATAGACATTTCCTGAAAGTCCCAGCAGGGAAACAACCGTGCCATCAATATATTCGATGGCAGGGAGTTCTTGCTGTTGAAAAATCCGATGTTGGGGTCGTTCTTGGCGATCGCAACCGGGCAGGCGACCGGGATATTCTCGAGAAACATCCTCTAATAAATATCCATCGGGGGAGATAACGGCGATCGCCTCGCACACTTGCCACCAACTTTTTTGGGGCATACTCCACACCCGTCCCTCGGGAATCACCGCTACAAAGCGATCGAACTCGGGAAACTCCAACGGTTGCGTTTGGCGACACTCGTAAATCCCACTCCCGTGATGAGTGAATCCAAAGCCGTTAAAAATTTTCTTCAGGCAGCGATCGCAATTCAACCCCGCGCAGTTTTTCCCGGAATCCGATGGCCTGGGAACCTCAGACTTCGGAGGCGGATCTAACGGACAAACCCGAACGGCTGCCGATTCCCCATCAAAACCCACATCGAGATCGATATAGTCGCCTCGTTGGTTTTCCTGCCACCACTCCCGTACCGAAGGATAGACTCCTCGGGGTCGGGAAATGGGAGTGACGGAAGACTTGAGGTGGGGAGATTCGGCAGCGCTGGCTGGAGTTCGACTCGCTGGGGTTCGACTCGAAAGTAGCATCCCTCGCAACAACCCAATTGCTTCTACCGACGACCCCCGATCCGATATCTGGCAAACCGCCAACCCCACAAGCTGCCATCGCAGATAAGACTCAATTTCGGCAATCTGTCGATCGCCAATTGCCGCCTCGTCTGCCAATGCCTGCCGGACTCGACCGAGGTAATAGTAAGTGCGCGCGAGACACCGGGCAATTTCCAGGGGATCGGATTGACGATCGGATTGTTGTTGCAGCGCCCTTAAAAATTCCCCACAAGCTGCCCTCGCCTGCTCCAACTCATCTTCAGACTCCTCTGGGGAGCGGTGTCCAACGTACCCTTCCACCCAATGGGGCTGCTGTTGGAGGATGTACGCCAGATAGGCAAAAGCTTCTCCAAATTGTCCGACCGCCATCCGAGAACGGGCGCAATCGTCATAGGCTTCCAGGCGATCGGGGTCTAGGGCGATCGCCTTATCGAAGGCGGCAATCGCCTCGGAATGTCGGTCTTGCCGTTGCAAGGCTTGTCCGAGGTTGTGGTGAAACAAACCGTTTTGCGGCTCTAATTTCACCGCCCGTCGGTACGCGGCGATCGCCCGATCGAGATTTCCTCGCACGAACCAGAGCTGACCCAGATTGTTGTGAAGCGCTGGGGAATGGGGCGAAATCTTCTGCGCCCCTCCATAGACTTCCAAAGCGCGATCGAACTGCCCCAGCGCCACGAAAATACACCCAAGATTGTTGTAAGCGTTGGCATAGTCGGGATTTTCTCGATCGCCTGCGGCGCAGTACCCGATCGCCGCTTGGTAGCTGCGGGCGGCTGCTTCGAGTTCGCCGCGCTCGTGCAGTACCATGCCCAGTTGGTAGAGCGCCCGAATGTAATCGGGTTTCAAGTCGATGGCACGTTGGTAACAATCCGTTGCCCGCTCTAAATCTTGCCCCCGGTAATAGCAGTTTCCTAAGTGCAGCCAGAGTGCCAGCTTGCCTGGAGAGCGATGCAATCCCCGTCGGTACTCGCCGATGGCTTCAGCCTCCTGTCCTTGGCGTTCGTACAATTGTCCGAGGGCGAGGCGAGCATCTGCCAATTCAGGCTGACGCTCGAGCAGATTTCGGTACGTTGAAATTGCGGTATTGACTTGGCCGCGATCGGATAATCTGCGAGCCAATTTCATTTGTTCGATCGCCCGAGAGTTGGTTGGGTGACTCGCCCTGGCGAATTGCCCCGGATGCTTTCGAGCGGCGCTGCCTTTTCTCACTGGTTACAAACCCCTTCATCGATCGAGACCCAATACCGTCGTCATCTCCCATCAGACGGGAAGCGGACGCAAAAAACGAGAATAAAAGATGAGAAACTCAAGACTAGAAACTATCGAGATTGTCGTCATCTAGCATGTCCGGAGACGGATCGAGTCTCAAAATATCCACCTCGTCGCCAGCAGCAGCCGTGGGATTGTAGTAGACTAAGCCCGCGCTCGCATCGTAGACGATCGCCGCTGTCTGGTCGCCCAGTTCGGCGGAGTTATTAATCTGGGTAAATTCAGCCCGTAACGTATCGTCGAGTGCTGGGAAGATCTGGCGATCGAGGGAAATGACATCCTCAGCCGGGTTGAAGTCGGTGAGCGTATCGATACCTAAAAGGCGATCGTCTGCGGTAACCGGAGTGGGATTGTCGCCAAAGAACTCGAACCGGAACGTGTCTTGACCTTCTCCACCCAAGAGTATGTCGTCGCCTTTATCTCCATAAATAATATCGTTGCCCGCACCGCCATCGATCGTGTCGTTGTCCTGACCGCCGAGTACGCTGTCGTCCCCTTCACCACCAAAGACGAGATCGGCTCCTTCACCGCCCGCAACAAAGTCATTCCCTTTGTCACCGTATACCGAGTCATTTCCTTCATTACCAACGACAATGTCTTCACCCTGACCGCCAAAGGCAAAGTCGTCTCCTTCTCCACCTCCAACGAAATCGTTTCCTCGACCGCCAAAAACAATGTCGTTTCCTTTATCTCCAGAAACTAAGTCGTTGTCGTCACCGCCAGAAATCACGTCGTCGCCTTGACCGCCAAAGGCAAAGTCATCTCCCGAACCAGCTTCGAGGGTATCCCGGCCGGCATTCCCAAAGAGTACGTCCGCACCCGGTCCGCCGAGCATCGAATCGTAACCCCGTCCGGCAATCATCGTGTCGTCTCCTTCACCGCCATCAACGACACCTCCAAGAGAATTCGCCAACTGCTCGCGCGCGCCGATGAGTTCCGACGCATCTACACCGTTGGTTTGATAAATATCAATGGCGCTATCGAGTTCGGCAATGGCATTGGCAGTGGCTTCGGGGGTATCTGCGGGCGTGGCTTCGGCGACTCCACCAACGGCGGCTTGAGCGGTATTGAAGGCATCGAGCGCCGCCGGGTTCTCCGGTGGCATCAAACCCGATGCAACAGCACTCGCACTATCTTGAAGGTTGGAGGCAAACTCTTCCTCGGATTGCAGGTTGAGGAAGATACCATCGCCTTCGGCCGTACCATTTACCCTCAGCGGTTCGCTCGCGGTTTGGCTGGGGATAATGACTAAACCACCCGTACCCACAATGGGTGTTGCGGTAAAATCTTGTGGCGGCGAAGGATTAATAACCTGTGACATTCGTTGTGCTCCTCAACAAAAAGAACCTAGATGCTTGCTCGTCTGTACCTGTTTTGTTACTAGGATTGGGCTGCATGTGATATGCATAGACGAACAAAGCAGCATCAATCAAAACTTATTTACGGTCAACCTTTTTGGTTTTTTTCGGTAGAGCACAAGCGAAATAGAACCTGCAAATCATACGATGTTACAGGAGAGTCTTCCGCTTAGGAATGACTGACAATCCAGTCAAAATTTTAAATGAGTCTGATATCGATTGAGTTGAGATTTGACCTAAACCTATAAAAATAGGGAACTTTCAGCTATGACGAGAGAATGCCGAGGAAGTTCCAAATTAAGTTCCAAATTTAATTGGGTCAATTATAGTACAATCGAATTCCATTTGACTATTCTTGTAAATACTTTCAGTATATACTTACGTCGCTCCGGAAAACTCTTGAATTCTTACCTCGATCGAAGCATGACAATGGATAATTTGATTCGTTCTCAAGACTCATATTTTTTTTAATCGCTATATAATCATTCGTTTTTTGAACGGTAAAACGCTTGTCTGACAGGCTTTGGCAGAGGTAAGAGTTAAAAAAAATATTCTTGCATTTAGAAAAAGTATTTGGAATTCTCTCACTCAAATCTGGATAAGAGATTATACTTACGTGACAAATACAATTACATGAAAATGTAATTTTTTCAAATTTATTTAAGATTTAAAATATTATTTTTTGGGCATTATAAAAACTTTATAATGCGGATTTTGCCCGAACAAATCCGGATAACAGCCCATACTTACGTGAGGATCTCGATTGGGTGAAAAAATGAAAATCTGTTCCTGGCAAAATTTGTGACGAAAAATGGGCGATCGTCATCTGAGTCCCTCAACCCGGATTTTTTCTGAGTCGATCTCCGGAAAATGGCTCGTTCGTTTCTAGGAAATATTAGGAAATATAACGAACCTTTATTCTATAATTCCCGAATGATGTTAAATTCTCGTTATTGCGATCGCCATCTCAAATACTGATACAGGTGATAGTGAGTCGGATAATTTATCTCAAATGCCGTGAGTCATGGTAAATACTCTAAAATTAAGCAAAAAAAATCCAGCCGGTGAGGGCTGGGAAAGAATTGAATCAGGGTGCATCTACCATTACCCTTTCCCCTTCTCCATCCCATCCATCCGGAAAGTTTTTCAGTTTGGGGTAAATTGAGCAAAAAAAATCCAGCCGGTGAGGGCTGGGAAAGAATGAATCAGGGTGCATCTACCATTACCCTTTCCCCTCCTCCATCCCATCCATCCGGACGTTTTTCATTTCGATCGAAAAAAAGTGAGACAATACCATTGGGCATTCACTTAAAGATCGACATCGCGAAAACAATCGCAACGATCGACGCGATTTACCAGCGTACCGTTCGAGCGCTGCTCCGACCATGAACTGCGATCGTTGGGGTGTAGATGCCAACAAAATTGCAACTTGTCCGTCCGACCCGACGGAAACCGTCATAAAAGCGACTTGGGCTGCATTGCTAAAAAAGACGATCGGGTTTGTTCGCAACCAATTCCCACATCGTCAGTCGCGCTGAGTTTAGAGATCGCGATTTTGCTGCTAGCATCGATGGTATCCGAAGCCGGAAACTCTACATTACCCTAGAGAAGTAGGCCCGATTTTCCCCGAGCGCAATTGGAGCCTTTGGGAGTGAGAACCAGAGCAGGAGTGCAAAGAGGGTTGTGACTCAGGAATTCCATATCTCCGTTACCCCCGTCGGGGTCGATGAATATTTAGTTCGGATCGAGCATTCGCTGCCTGGTGTTCCCGTCGCGGAAGAGCAGGTCAACTGGCCCTTAGATAAGTGGTTGGCGATCGCCCGTCAATTGATGAACGATCCCCTCTCACAACTGCTTCAGAGCAATCCCTCGCGACAAGAACTGTCGGGTCAACCCACCGCTGAAGGGGAACAACCCACCCTGAATTTGGTGGCACTGGGCAAAGAACTATACAACGCTCTGTTCCAGGGCAGTTTGCGCGATAGCTGGATGATGGCACAGGCGATCGCCCAAAACCAGCGGCAGCAGTTGCGATTGCGCCTGGGACTCAAAGGAAGTCGCCTGCCGTCTTTGCCGTGGGAAGTGCTGCACGATGGCTATCGCACCTTAGCCACGGGGACGGAAGTCCTTTTCTCGCGCTACTGGCCCCCCACCAACGGCTTACCCGTTCCCCCGCTTCCCGCACCTCCGACAGTGGGAACTCGAACCCTGCGGATTTTAATGGTGGTGGCCGCACCAACCGATCGCGAAAGCCTCGAACTGCGGCAAGAGGCAACGGAATTGCAAAACGAGCTGGAGAGTCGATCGGATACGGGGAGTATTGCCGACATTCAGCTTTCGATTCTCGAACAGCCCGATCGCGCAGCGCTAACTCAAGCCCTCGAACAGGGTCAATATCAAGTCTTACATTACGCCGGTCACAGCAATTTGGGAAATTCCGGCGGGGCGATTTATTTAGTCAATAGCAAAACCGGGAGAGCCGAACCCCTCAGCGGAGACGATTTGGCGGGGTTGTTGGTGAATAACGGCATTCAAATGGCCGTGTTCAACTCCTGTCGCGGTGCTTACCTGCGCGCGAGTGGGGAAGTGATGCCCACAGGAGAGGGAAACTTGACCGAAGCCCTAGTGAAGCGCGGAATTCCGGCTGTTTTGGCGATGGCAGAATCGATTCCCGATGAGGTGGCGCTGCATTTGACGCGGCTATTTTACCGCAACTTGAACCAGGGACAGCCGATCGATCTGAGTTTGAGTCGGGCGCGGCAGGGACTCATTTCATCTTACAGTTCCCATCAACTGTACTGGGCACTTCCGGTGTTGTACGTTCATCCAGAATTCGATGGCTATTTGATTCGCAAGTCCGGGGTGAGGGAACGGGAAGAACCCGAGAGTTTTTCTCCCCTAACTCCGGTGATGCCGCCGATGAATTTGGAGAAACCCATCGATCGACCCATTGATGACGGGGCTTTAGAAGGGGTTCTCGACGAACTGGAATATCCCGATGTGATGGCTGGGGATGAAGATGACGATGCCAAGGCGATTGTGGCGGAGTTACTCGGAGAATTAGCGCCCCCAAAATCTCCAGATCCGCCGCCAGAAGCCGGAGATGCCCAAGCACCGGAGACGGAGGAATCTCAAGTCGAAACCGAACCCGAACCCGAACCCCTACCGCAACCCCTGTCCGCTCCGGAAATCGGTTCTGCGGTCGTTTCGACTCCCGAGGAGGTGAAAATTGCCGAAGTCCCGATCGACACAACGCCCCTCAAGCCGAAATCGCGATCGAACATCAGATGGTTCGTGGCGGCTGGGGCGATCGCTCTGGTGGGGGTGGGGACGGTTTTCTACCGACAAATGCTACCCCCAGTTGCCGTCGTTCCCGATCCTCCAACCAACCCGAATACTAACTCGAACGCTAACTCGAACACCAACCCGAATCCCGATCCCCAACCCATCGAGATCGAGGAACTGGCGAGTCTGGAAAGCGGAGTTGTCGCCGCAGAAGGGATTGCCGAATTGACCGATGGAAATTTAGAAAGTGGGGTAGCGGCGATCGAAATTCTGCTCGATCGCAATGCCCTCTCCCAAGCCAAAGCCGTCCTCGCCACCGTGCCACCCGAGACGGCAAACGATCCAAGCGATCCCACCATCCTGTTTCTTCAGGGTCGTTTGGCGTGGCAGAACATTCAAACCGGGGACAAGTTTTTTACCCTCGACGATGTGCGTCGGTATTGGGAAAGCAGCGTTAGGACGCAACCGAATTCCGTGCGCTATCGGCAAGCCTTGGGTTTTGCGTACTACGCCCAGAATCAATTCGATCGCGCCTATGAAAGCTGGCAGTCGGCGCGGGAGACGATCGAACGCGGCAGCGCAACCGACGAACGAACCGGACAACCGATTGACTTTGCGCCCAACTCGGAAATGGCATTGCAAATCGATGCGGGTTTGGCCCTAGCGCTGATGAAATCTGCCCGCGCGGGAGGACAAAATCCACAACAAAAACTGACCCAAGCGATTGCCCTGCGCCAGCAAGTACTCAGCACCGCACCGGATAAATTTACAACGGATGCCCTGGCGAAAAATTGGCTGTGGACGCAAGAGGCGCTGCGGGATTGGCAAGCGCTGTTGCAATTGCAATCCTAAACCGGAACTGTCCCCTTCAGGCGATCGATTTTGCGACTTTCAGTCACCATCGAGACAGAAATGTTGTTTGAAACTTTTGAAAATCGCACTTCAAGATTGTCATGATAAACTCTCGAGACTTGGGTAATTTCATCAGCTTTACTGTGGGATTAGTTGTCCTGGTTTTGCTTTCGTTTGGCGTGTTGCACTGGTTGCAAGTTCCCACGGGGAGTTTCCTCGATTGGGTTATCGGTGCGGCGAGTTTTTGGTGGTTAATTGCGATCGTCACCGTTCCCTGGAATATTTATTTTGGGGCGAAAGCCGTTCTCAACGATGCCGCAGAATCCCGAGAGAAGGGAATTGAGGTAGACAACCGCCAAGTTGAATACGTTCGCTTAGTTACCAAGCGCTCGTTATGGGCGGCGATCGCTCTACATCTGTTCTCGGCTGCGGGATTGTACGCCCTGGCAGCGACGGGAATCAGCGCGATCGGCTACATTAGTTCCGGGGCAACTCTGCTATTTACGGCATTGCGTCCGGCGATCGCCTTCTATCAATATTTAACCGATCGCCTCCGCAATATTGGCGAGCGATTGCGCTATCCTCGCGAAGATATCGTCGAAGTCCGCACCCGTTTGAGTCGCCTTGAAGAAACCTGCCAGCGCCTAGAAAAACAACTCGATGTCGATCGAGAGGAGTCCTTTGCCGCGAGTCAAATTCGCTCGATCGCAGGGGTGCGTAAGGATTTATCCAGATTGGCAACCGCCCACGAAGACCTACGCGCCACCAATCAAGCCGAACACGATCGCCTCGCGCGAGAAGCCCAAAATGCGATCGCCCAACTGACCACTGACGGTCAATTTCTCGATAACGTCCGGGAGATTATCCGGTTTTTCAAAACGGCGTGAGATATCGCGATC
>JAXHUC010000180.1:0-11557 GCA_034189805.1 Cyanobacteriota bacterium | reverse complement strand
GATTGCCAAAATACCTACAACGGTCAGGTTGTTTATGGCAAAGATGCTTTTTCCGATCTCAACTTTATGGATAAGTTGATGCCAGCAAAATCTAAGAATAATTGGGATGATTTGAAAGGCTTTTTGGATGAGGTGAATGGCAACGGTCACGTTCAAAATGGCAGCGATCGCCCATCAGAACCAAAGTCGAAAAAAGCAGCAGAACCGGTGGTTATCGATACGCGGCGATCGGATGCGGTAGAGATCGAGATCGATCGCCCCACACCGCCATTCTGGGGTACTAAAATCCTCCAACCCGAAGATATGCCTCTAGTCGAATTATACGACTATTTAGACCTACAAGCCCTCATCGCCGGACAGTGGCAGTTCCGCAAACCGAAGGACCAACTTCGGGAAGAGTATAACGGCTTTTTGGAGGAGAAGGTTTACCCGATTTTAGAGCGGTGGAAGCAGAAAGTTATCGATGATAATTTGTTACATCCTCAAGTCATTTACGGCTACTTCCCCTGTCAATCTGAAGGGAATTCCTTGCACCTTTACAAACCCGAAGACGCAGAATCTGGTAACCTTACCGAACCGATTGTTACCTTCGAGTTTCCCCGACAAAAATCGACCCGCCGCCTGTGCATCGCCGACTTTTTCGCCCCTAAAGAAACTGGACAGATTGATGTATTCCCCATGCACGCGGTAACGGTGGGTGAAATTGCCACGGAATACGCCAAAAAACTGTTTGATGGGGACGAATATACCGATTATTTGTACTTCCACGGGATGGCAGTTCAGGTAGCCGAAGCGATGGCAGAATGGGTACACGCGCGCATCCGTCGCGAGTTAGGATTCGGGGATAAAGAACCCGATAACATTCGCGATATTTTGGCACAACGGTATCAAGGTTCTCGCTATAGTTTCGGCTATCCCGCCTGTCCGAATATTCAAGACCAATACAAACAGTTGGAGTTACTCGGATGCGATCGCATTAATCTATATATGGATGAAAGCGAGCAGTTGTATCCGGAACAATCGACAACGGCGATTATTGCCTATCATCCCGTGGCAAAGTACTTTACGGCGTAAGTTGTAGGTATAGGATAAGTTTATAGAGAAAATAGAGGTTGGTTTACCTTTTACCTTTAAAAGAAGCTAGCCTCTATTTTATTTAGATTGCCCCATAAAACTTAAGTGCTTAAAAGTTATAATTCAATCTATCTCCCCAACCCACACCCGATCGCATTTTTTTAGAAGAGGAAAGGCGATCGCACCTTCGCCACCAACTCATGAATAATCGAGGCTAAAACCACAATAATCCCCACAATATAATAGACCCGAGAAGAAACTTCTCGGGTCCGGTTTTTATAAAAGTATTAAAGCGTCAGCCCTTATAAATTGGCTAACATTTCTGAAACCAACCGAGCCTTGTCGGTCTCGATTTATTTACTGTAGATAATGTAACGAGAGAATGTGAGGATTTTGTGAGAAGTTTCGGTTCGTAACAATTCTAAATTCTGAATATAACTTGAGGGGTCAAACCCCTTAGTGGTGTAGATCTTAATACCATTGTATGCTAATGCTTCCTGGTTAATTTTTGCCTAAACCATAGAATCCTTTTATCTTTGATGCGACCGATCGCCCCGATCGGTCGCATTTGGGTGGGTCTCCTGTAGTAAAATATCTGCGGCCTTGTGAGAGTGTCGAAGTACGCGCCGCAACGATGCGTTTCAAGTTCTAATCTCTTGAAATTACGATGAAATATCGCATGAGTCCAATGGGGTGGGTTCTCACCATCGGGTTTCCACTCCTATCGCTCTTCATCTTCTTTTACCTATTTCGACTGATGTCTTCTCAAACCAATCTGCTGAGCGATCCCTTTCTCCAACTGCCCGATCGAAACTCCGTTCGGGTCGTGTGGTTCACCGAATTTGCTGGCAAAGAACATACCGTAACCTACGGGGAAAATCTCGATCGAACGGCGATCGCCCGCACCACTCCCCTCACTCGCACTCGCGAAGATAGTAAATCCGAAATCGGTCGCCAAGCCGGGGATGGCACGGTCTTTTCCCAACCCACGGTCAGATCGATTTGGCGACACGAAGCCGAAGTGACCGAAGTAAGTGCCACCGTTCCCTACTACGTCACCAGTACGACCGAAGATGGGGCGATCGTTCGCAGCGATGAATTTACCCTATCAGCGACCCCCGCACCGGGAAAACCGCTCAAAATTCTTCTAACCTCCGATCACCAACTCAAACCGATGACGGCGGCTAACTTACAGAAAGTGGAAGAAACCGTCGGTAAAGTCGATGCCGTTTTCTTGGCAGGGGATTTGGTCGATATTCCAGATCGCGCCTCCGAATGGTTTGACGATCGCCGGGGAAGTGCGTTTTTCCCGGCCCTGCAAGGTCGCGCCGACTACCCACTCGAAAAAAGCGATCGGACGACTCGCTACCGAGGAGGGGCGTTGATTCAATTTGCTCCCTTATTTCCCGCCATCGGCAACCACGAAGTGATGGGGCGATTTTCGCACTCTGACGATCTCAACAGTCAATTTAGCGATGCGGTTCCCACTTGGGCGGCTGCCAAACACCTGACAAATGCCGGAGTCGATCTTCAACAGCATCCCGAAAAACTCAAAGATGCTTCCTTCAACAGCGATACCTACGAAGAAATCTTTTCCCTACCCAACGACGAACTCTACTACGCCGTCACCTTCGGGGATATTCGCTTAGTGGTGCTGTACGTTACCAATATTTGGCGACCCCCCGGCCCCAACCGTCGCGGGCGCTATCAAGAAGATTCCGAAACCCTGCAACAACCGGAAAAATGGGGTTACGGCCAGCATATCTTCGAGCCGATCTCCGAGTACAGCGACCAATACAACTGGTTGATGGAAGAACTCAACAGCCCGGAATTTGCGGCGGCCAAGTATAAAGTCGTCATGTTTCACCATCCCCCTCACACCCTCGGAGGCAATGGGATGCCCGCTTATACCGATCCGATACAAGCCGTCGATCGCGATCCCCAAGGAGAAATTCAGGCAATTCGCTACGAGTATCCCCGGCGCAACGATTATCTAATTCGGGATGTGGTTCCCCTCCTCGAAGCCGCTGGGGTGCAACTGGTGTATTACGGACATTCTCATCTGTGGAATCGCTTCCGAGGGAGCGGCATCAATTTTCTCGAATCGTCAAATGTGGGTAATACTTACGGGGCGCACGTGAGGGGAAATCCCCGTCCCATTCCCCCTGGCGTGGACGAAAATCGGGATTACGTTGCCCTAGGCGATCCGAACGGTTTAGAGGCGATCGTCCCCAATATTGCGCCGCTAACGGACGATCGCGATCGACCTCTTCCCTATCTCGCGAGCAACGACATTACCGCGTTCAGTATTCTGGATACGGGAACCGGAACCGTGAGTAGCTATCGCTTCGACACCCGATCGCCCGATTCTGAGGTGGTGAAGTTCGACGAGTTCCCCTTGATATCCAAGCTGGTGAAGTCACCCTAAATTCGGAGATGAGGGAGATGGGGGAGAGAGTTGGTATTTAACGTTTCCCATTCCCCATTCCCCATTGGTGAAAGGTTAAGGAAATCGTTCATTTGTCAAGGGTGCGATCGCCTGGAGTGGGAGAGAGGTCGATGGGAGGCTTCAAGCGTCCTTTACACAAGGGTTTAACCACTCCAAGATCTTGGTTGTCGGGTCTGAGGATGTAGCTGAGCCAGTCTTGGGTATCACCTCGAGCGCGAGCATTGACGAAGTGATAGAAACTGCGCCAGAGCATCTCCAGAGAAATGCGCTCGAAGGGTAACTCGAAAGCGTCAGCGACTTCATCACCCAAATCAATGAGGACCGCGTAAAAGAGCCAAGTCGCCCAGATTTGTAACTCGATCCCATTGGCAGAGCCAGTCCACAAATAGCTCAATCCGAGCAAGCGTTTGAGTAGATAAAAACTCTCCTCAATCCGCCACCGGCGAGCATAAAGGTCAGCGACGACATAAGGTGGCAAAATCCGTGGGTCGAGTTCACTGGTCAAATAGCGATACCAGGTTTGACCCTGTCGTATTTCAATCAATCGCAGTGTCAAAATGGGGTTCCCCTGATAGCCAGTACCCAGACGAATCAAGCGATCTCGATGTCCCCAACTGGTTGAAAGTTCGGAGTTGATGACGTACTTGGCTCCATTTTTCAGACGGGTGATGAAAGCAGCTTGTCGGTCAATGATGTTAGCGAACAAACTGTAGTCCCAAAATCCTCGGTCGAGTACGAGTAGAGTCCCCGGTGAGACTCGGCTTAACAAAGTGGTGGCCAACTGAGTATCGTGAGTATGAGGCCGAGTGCAAAACTCCACCGCCACTGGGAGTCGAGTAGTTAAATCGATCGTGGCACACATCTTTCCGGCTAAGTGTCCGAGTGGTACATCTTCAAGACTCTTGAGCTTTTTGAATAGGGCTTCGAGAGTCGAGCCATCGGCAATCCAGATGTGAGTGAAGTGCCTCCTGGTCAGTTGAATACTTTCGGGCAACGGACGAAAACGCCGTTGAGCTATGCGCTGGGAAAGGACTGGTAATAAGGCTTTCAGAACTCCCTCAAATAACTCCGCCCGAAAGGTCAAAAAACGTTCTGATCAAGCCGACTGAGATACTTTCACCGCCGATGCCCACAGTAAGTTCAAGTTCTCGCGGGCGAGCATCCGGTTGAGTTCCCGCACTGAGGGAACATTTCGCCACAGTAAAGTCAAGACGGCCGCGACCATCAACGGTAAGGTGAGAATCCGCACTCGCATCCCGAGTTGACGATAGTATTCTTGCTGAGAATAGAGCGCCGGAGTGAGTAAATTTTCTAGGTGCTCGGCGATTTCGGAGACTTCCACATGAGGCTGATGTCTTTCTCTAGCATGGTCGCGGATACTACGTTGGGAGTGGGCCATCCTTCCCTCCTAGACTCGTCTTTCGATTCACCATGCCCGAAGGGGCGAGCGCACCCTTGACAAACGAGCAATTTCCTTAACCTTTCACCAATGACCATTACCCATTACCCGTTCTCCACCCTCACCGGAAACAGTCTTATCCAAAACTGACGTTCAATTATTGAGAAGCTTTCTAAAATATCGAGTATCGAAAACTCAAAAATTGGTACGGGCGATCGCTCCTCATACATCTTCTTCGTGAGTCCAAGGACGATCGCCGTATCGCTTACAGGCCAGTCACCGCCGTGGGGACCGTAGGCGAGGCTGCTGTGGTGGGCGATGACGAGAATGGTGAGAAGAACCCGCAGGTTATCGAGATAAACGAGTCTGGGGGATTGGCTGGGAACGTCGTGCATGGGAATTGGAGACTCCGGCAACTCGATCGAACTGAAAGACGATCGCCCGATCGGTCTCGGGTCGGGTCGCCGTCTTCTACACTAGTTATTAATTAAAGTCCGAAAAAATAGCAACGCTCGACAACCCATGTCAGAACCCATTCAAGTCATTGGTGGCGGACTCGCCGGAACCGAAGCCGCGTGGCAAATTGCGCGGGCGGGGATTCCGGTGGTATTGCACGAAATGCGCCCGGTGTATCGCTCTCCCGCACACCATACCGGAGAACTCGCCGAGTTGGTATGCAGCAACTCCTTTGGGGCGAAAGCGACCGATCGGGCCGCCGGATTGCTACACGAGGAACTGCGCCAATTGGGGTCGATCGTCATTGGCAAAGCCGACGAACATCAAGTTCCCGCAGGAGGCGCGCTGGCGGTCGATCGGGCGGTATTCGGACGCGATCTCACCGAAACCCTTTCCAATCACCCGCTAATTACCCTTTCTCGCCAAGAAATCAAAGCCATTCCCCCCGAGGGCATCGTCGTTCTCACCACCGGCCCCCTCACCAGCCACGATTTGGCAACGGATTTACAGCGGTTTACCGGGTTGGAATATCTCAGCTTTTTCGATGCCGCTAGTCCGATTGTCGTGGGCGAGTCGATCGATATGGACGTGGCGTTCCGCGCTTCCCGCTACGACAAGGGCGATGCAGACTACATCAACTGCCCGATGGATAAAGAGCGGTACTTGCACTTTTGGCAGGAGTTGTGCGCCGCCGAACAAGCGGAGTTGAAGGATTTCGAGCGGGAAACCTCGAAGTTTTTTGAAGGCTGCTTGCCGATCGAGGAAATGGGCAAGCGGGGGGAAGATACCATGCGTTACGGTCCCCTCAAACCCGTGGGATTGAGCGACGATCGCACCGGAGAACGTTCCTATGCCGTGGTGCAACTGCGCCAGGAAGACAAAGCCGGTCAATTGTGGAATATGGTGGGTTTCCAAACCAATCTGCGCTGGGGGGAGCAAAAACGGGTGTTTCGTCTGATTCCGGGGTTGGAAAATGCCGAATTCGTCCGCATGGGGGTGATGCACCGCAATACATTTATCAATTCTCCCCAACTCCTCGAACCCACTCTCCAATTCAAATGCCGTTCCACAGTATTAGCGGCCGGACAACTGACGGGAACCGAAGGCTACACGGCGGCGGCGGCTGGGGGTTGGCTGGCGGGAACCAACGCGGCGCGACTGGCATTGGGTTTGCCGACGGTGCAGTTACCGGACACGATGATGATGGGGGCGATGCTCGATTTTATTACCTCGGCATCTCCGAAACATTTTCAACCGATGCCGCCCAATTTCGGCATCATCCCCCAATTGCCTCAGAAGATTCGCAACAAGCGGGAACGGTACGGGGTGTACCGCGATCGGGCGTTGGCGGATTTGGCAAGTTGGCGATCTCGCCTCAATCCCAGCCAAAACAAAAGCTGAAGTTCGATCGAGCTGAATTTGATAAAATCTTTCTAAATCCCTTGAGTTGCAATATGGAAAACTCTCCAGAAGAGCGCGAAGACTTAATCGGTTCTCAACTCAGCTCAATTCAGGCGCTTCTCCAAAAGTTCGACACTCGTTTGTCGGCGATCGAATCTAAGCTTGAAGAAGACGCTAAACCCGCCGAACCTCCAGCAGAGATGGCCGATCGCATCGCGCGCATTGAAGAAAACTTACTGTTGATGCCCGATGTCTATCGATACAAAAAACTGCAAAATCTTTTAGCTGCTGGAGAATGGTCTGATGCCGATCTCGAAACCATCGATCTGATTTTGGCGATTTCGGGAGAATCCGATCTCGAGGAACTCACTCCCAAGGGAATCGAGCAGTTTCCCTGTAATGCCATCAAAACCATCGATCGACTCTGGAATCATTACAGCCAAGGACGATTCGGCTTTAGCGCCCAACTCGAACTCTATCACGAGGTTGGCGGAGATTTGGCCGCTACCATTCGCCAGGATCGAGCTTTGGTGGAAAAATGGGGAGAGCGCGCGGGATGGCGAGTCGATGGGAAATGGCTCAAATGTCGCGATTTAGACTACTCCCTATCCGCACCCGTCGGTTGCCATCCGTCGCGATGGTGGAATTCTCCCTACGGCTCGAAAATGACCAACTATTTCCTCGCTCGTTTGATAGCCTGCGAATTGTAGGTACGCGCGATCGCCTCTTTTCTCCGTCCCTCCTTGGCAGAAAAAGACTCGAGAATATTGACAATCAGGTCATTTTATGAAATAGTTTTCTCGACACCGCGAATTTTGCTCGTATTCTCCACCAAACTTTGGGCAAATTTATTGAAGCGTTGGGCGAGTTTTTCGTCAACTAAGTTCCCATCGGCATCAAACGCCTGCCATCCCTGCCCGATCGCAATTTGCTCGGGAATCACCCAGGCGTGAACCCAACGCAGAATCACGCGCAAATGATTGAGGGCATTGCTGTTGGCTTGTCCCCCCAGCACGCTAATCAACCCGGCAACTTTGCCATCTAAATGCTCGAAACTCATCAAATCTAGGGCATTTTTCAGCACCCCACTGACGCTGCCGTGATACTCCGGTGTTGCCAAAATCATGCCATCGGCTTGGGCGAACGCCGCGCGCAACCGTTCTACATCCGGGTAGTTGCTGTAGTCACCCTCTCCGTCGCAGAAGGGTAAATCGAGCGATCGTACGTCGAGAATTTCAACTTGTCCCCCCAAAGCTTCCACCCGTTCTGCCGCAAGCTTTAAAGCCCGCTGGCTGTAGGAATCTTTTCTCAGACTTCCGGCAAGACCGACGATTTTTACCATTGCCTTTTACCTTCCCTGCAATTAACTCATAGTCATTTCGACTACATTTAAGATAGCGAATCGATCGGCAAACTGTCAAGAAGCCTCTTTAAACCGATCGAGTGGGTCGGTCAAGTGAGTTCTTCGGGAATCTCAGAGCCAACAGGAGCAATATTAAGCTGATGTGAATGTCGATCGCCATGGGTGACAAGTTAAGGCGGTATTCACTTTGTCTACCTATCAATAATTGACCGAAAACCCGGAGTTGGGGGGTCTCCCCCCAAACCCCCCGTTGGGGGACGAACGCCTCCCCCAAACCCCCTGCGTACAAGAGTCAGATCGCTAAAACGCTTTATTGGCAAAGGGTTCTATCGTTCGAGCTAGTCAACTTGACATCCGACCAAATTGCTTAACTTGTCACGAATGGCCGATTGCCGTTAATTCCAATCGAATTTCATACCTAAATATTCCTCGAGCTTCTGATTGTGGGGTCGGCAAAAATCGACCAGGGTTTCTCGCAGTTCTGCGTCCATGGGAGAATAAGCGCCTGCATTCCAAACCTCGTACTTCTGTTCTGAGTTATCAGGTAAGCCTAAAAAATGATAGACCCGCTCCATGGTACGAGCCGGATCGCGAAAGAAAGATTCGCTATGGAGAATTAAAAATTGTTCTGGAGAAAATAAATTCATCCAGCGTTGCAGCTTATAAATATATAATCCTCCTAAGAGTAGTCCCTTGGGTTCAGTAAATTTATCTCCCGAGTCTTGGTTAAAGTTCTCCATCTCTTGGGTGACAATTTCCGCAAACGATCGCTTCATTCCTTGTCCGACTTTCTTTTTTTGAAAGTATCGAGATAATGCCCGATCGACGGGATTTCTGAGCAATAAAATCAGCTTGATATCGGGAAAGAGTTGGTGAATGAGTCGATCGACTCCTGGCTTGCCAAAATAACCGGGAGAAGCTTCCCCCGTTAGAAGTTCTGGGCGATCGGTAATGGCGGGAAAGTGAGCTAAATACCAATCCACACCTCGATCGAAGTGGTTGCTAAAAAACTGTAACTCTTTTTTAAGAGGAAATAGAATTCGGGGATGAGAATTTAAATAGGCATGCAGCGAACTCGTACCGCATTTAATATCACCAATAATAATGAAATCGGGGCTAGATTCTTTTTGCGGTTTCCAGTCAAGTTTGGCGAGGTGAGGATGAGTCCATATGGTTTGCTTGTAGCAGCTTTTTTGATAGCAGCATATGGCTTCATCAATGTTACCTTTTTGGGTGAGTGCATCCCCTAAATTTTGGAGCGCAAGTGGAAAATCAGGTTTCTTCTCCAAGATGCGACGATAGTTAAGAATAACATCGTCAAGCCAGTTTTTATTTACTTTTGTATACTGAAGTGCTGTGTAAAATCGCCAATTGACCGGCTCGAGTTCGAGAGCTTTAAAATAGCAGTCAATGGCTTGTTTGCGCTTCCCTTGATATCTTAAAGCATGACCGAAATCTAAGTAGAGTTCTGCTCGTTTGGGTTGAAGTTCGATCGCCCTTTGATAGCATTCAACAGCTTCTTGGTAGTGACCTTTTTTCAAGAGTAGCTGCCCCAATTTATGATAAGCATTCCAATGCTTGGGATTGAGTTCGATCGCTTTTTGATAGTTTGCAATTGCAGCTTCTTTCTGTTTATTGCGAACTTGAGATTGGGCTAATTTAAAGTATGATGCGGCGGATTTTTTATCTATTTCCGCATCAGTTTTGGGCACATTATCAGAATTACTTTGATTAGGTTGTAACAAGTCACTCATAGCCTTTAAACTATCTAAAGTTAATTAATTTATAGTATTTCTGGTGAGTAATTTAAGTTTTTAAAGTCCGATTCGTAAATATTAAAGGCTAACTCTTGAAGTGCGCGATCGTAAAATTTTTGAATCTTAGAGCTTGCTTTTGTTGAATGTTCCATACGACTTTCAATCTTCAATTCAGAGTCCTCAGAACTTCCCTGGATTTTCTGTAATACAGTAGTAAAATCTCGATCGAAGTTCTCTAATCGCCCAACAAAATCATATTCTATAATTCCCCAACCGAGCAAATAAGTTTGAAGCTTCCAGTGAGGATTCATATCAAATGGATTTTGCTTTTCGACGGATTCTAGAAATTCTCGAAAGCTAACTTGACCCGAGCCTTCAATTTCTAAATTCTTTAAAAACTTTTTTCGTTTTTCTTTTTGGATATCGATTTTATTTAAGTAGGCAGATAATGCGCGGCTGTAGGGATTGCGAACGAAACAAAACTTGAAAAACGCACGATCGTTGAGAAGTTCTAGAAATCTCTCGAGTCCGATATCGGAGATTGACAGAAGTGGAGACTGTTTCTTATTATGAATTTTACCTTGAGGTGTTCGATCGATTCCAGCAGAGGCAAACTCCAGCTTTTGTAATGTCGCTTTAATTGTCGAACAAGCAACTTTCGGCACTTGAAAATAAATATAAGCTCGATCGAGAGAAATATGAATTGACCGATCGACTTGATTTTCGGGCATTAAGTTGTAAATTTGTTTTAAGGATTCAATAGAGACTGTCATTTTTTTTCATTAGTAAGTGATTCGATCGGATTTTGATTGTTTATTTTTCTTGTATTTTTCTATCTGGGTTGTAGTAAAGACTGTCTTTTATCGTGAATTTTTCGCTCTTGAGGTAAATCGATATTCAGCGTCTCGGCTTCCAGGTTTTGTAATGTGGCTTTAATCGTCGAACAGGCAACTTTGTGATTGGAAAAATAAATATAATGATTATTCGGAGAAATATGAATCGTATCGTTAAATTCATGTTGCGGCATACATTCTAAAAAAGATTTTATTTTTTGCGCGATTGGTTTCATGAAAGTCGTTTTTTATTTTTTAGATGTTTCGCAAGTTTTATTCAAAATCACTACAATTTTTCATATCCCAGAGTCTTTGCAGTTTTCTCCACAAGACCCCAAAGCCGAACGCAATCGAGATGCTGCTTGACGCACTTCGATCGCGGACTATCCTGAGTTTTCCAGACTTTCTTCTCCAGCACTGCTTTGACATTATCGGGACACGGAACCCCCATAAAGTCGAAGACGGTATCGCTAAATCGAGCGCTAAAATCTTCATAGCGCATCCAAATAAACCGATCGGGAAAACGACCGACGTAATCGAGCAAAATTTGATTTTGTTCCGACCATTTCTGGAGGTAGTTTTCAGCGAGGTTTGTTAGTTGCATCACGCCGCGATCGGAGGGTTGTTTCAACAGTCGATCGACTAAATCTTCATTCCAAGCCGTTATCATACTCACCACCGTATCCCAGGGGTGGCGCGTCACCACCACATTGCGCGACTCGGGAAATAGTTCCAACAGCATATCGATGGTGCGATCGTCTGCGTCCACGCCGTAGCGAATTTCCTTAAACCCCCAACAGGTAATTTCCTCCGGTAAGCGATCGC